>JAGVKY010000207.1 GCA_020050175.1 Parachlamydiales bacterium | reverse complement strand
CAATTCTTGGCACTTTCTCACCCATTCTTTTTCATCGGATGAGAATTGATCCAGCTATAGCCTCAGGCCCTATCGTAACAGCTTTTAACGATCTCCTTTCAACAACGACTTTTATTTTGGTGGCCTATGGCATCTTTAGTCTCTTACTGTAAAAGTCTTCCTCTCCAATTCAAGATATTTTCATTTGATCTTTTGGAATATGTGCAGGTCGTTTTTAACTACTACAGCAACTTCTCATTTGCCAAGGCTGATCTTTCTCTCGTTTTAAAAGGGTGGATGGATAATCCCTTTCGCATAGCTCGTCTTTATGTCGAGAAAGAGGGAGGGGATCCCGATTTTCTCTCCTCTTACACGTATGGAGAAACGCCCCTCACGACTTTTGCAGAGATCGCTCGTGTTGCTGGCCTTTCAGCCAATTCTACTTTCATTGAATGTGGAGCAGGGAGAGGGCGCCTTTCGCTTTTTGCTTATTATCTTCTCGGTTGCAGAGTCATTGCTTACGAACTTGTTCCTGAATTTGTCAATCGGTTGAAGCGGCTCCCTTTTATCCAAGTCCAAGAAAAAAGTTATTTAGAGGGGGATTTTTCAGCAGCTGATGCCATTTATCTTTATGGGACGACCCTCTCGGAAGAGGAGATCGTCCTCTTCGGTAAGCAATTGGAAAAAGCAAAACCTGGAACAACACTAATTACAGTTAGTTGGTACTTAAACGAAGTTCCAGGGACTCCCCATTTCCCTGTCTTAAAAATTCTCGAAGGAACCTTCCCATGGGGTAAAACCAACATCTACATCCAAGTCAAACATCCATAAAGGATGTTTTTACTGCCCTTTTCCGCTCCGATAGTCGGTGAGGACAGTGCGCATGACCTGTTGGACTTTATGGGGTTCTTTATCCTGAAAGTGTTTCTTAAAAAGACGCTGCACTCTCTCTTGATCGACCACATTGTTCTCTTTTTTTAGCGTCGTAACGATATGAGAATAGAGCTCACTGGTGCTGACCCAAACTTGTTCATCATCAGCCGTTTGATGGAGGATAGCAAGCCCAAGTTTATGTAGAAGGGGGCCGATCATGCTCGGAAAAACCCTTATTTTGATTCCTTCGTCCCTTGGCCGAGTAGGATCATTCGACGAGTTGACCCTAAATGTGATACTTCTCATGAGAACCTACGCATTTTAATTCTACGAAATATCTATTAAGGGGTAGTGAATGAAAGATAAAATTGGGATCGCCATTGACCTGGATGGGACCTTGATTGACTCCTTTTTGCCCCTTTTTCATGCCTATGCCAAGTTTCTTCTCCTGCAAGGAAAGGAGGCCACCGTCGAGGAATTTAAATCCCTAAATGGCTACCCCATTTTTGATATGATTCTGATACTCAAAGAGAAGCATAAGCTCTATCTCCCAATAGAAAAGCTCGAAAAAATTTTTCATCATTTTGTCGACGAGGAATATCCAGGTTCTCGGCTAATGAAAGGGGCGCAGAAATTTCTTGAATGGACAAAAGAGAACGGTGTTCCTCTTGCTTTAGTCACCTCTTCTTTATGCGAATGGGTTAAACCTTTGCTCAGAAATTTAGAGGTTGAGAACTATTTTCAATCGATTGTCACAAGAGATCGCGTCGTGAGAGGCAAACCCTATCCTGACAGCTACATGTTGGCTATGGATGAATTAGGAATCAGTCCCCTTCAATCCTACGCTATAGAAGATGCAGAGGCAGGCCTAGAGTCAGCAAAATGTGCTGGTCTAAAGACGCTTCGCTACGTCTCGTCACCCCCCTATCCACCAGATGGAGGAGATTGGCCAACATTGCTCGCTTATTTTAGAGAGGTTGCAAAAGGGTGAGGTTTATGAAATAAAAAGAGGGATGAGAAAGTTTTTTGTCGGGGCGATCTTCGTCTTCACTCTTTTATTGTCGCTCCAGGGGCCAGCCTTGATAGAGCAATATATCGATCATCTTCAAGGACATGTTGAGGAGCTTAAATACCAGGTCGCAAAACTTCAGGAAATCACTGGCAAAAAGGCCGAAGAGATTAAGTCCTTGATCACGGAATGGGAAGAAAGAATTGAGACAAAAGAACCTATCCTTTTTATTTCAAGACTCTATGATCGCTTCGAAAAATTGAAAAGTGATTTCAACGCCTTCCAGGCTGCCCGTTTTTGGAATTTACCCTTAACGTTTATTTTCCACCTCGATCAGGGGATACTGAATGAAACCCTCTCTTCTTATAGATATGGACTTAGTTTTACCTTAACGTCTATCCCTTTTCTAATTATTGGTTTAATTCTTGCAATTCTTATGACTATTCCATTAAGAGGTTCTTCAAATAAAATTTAAGCATTATTTAATCTTCTGGTTCATAATTTTATTATGCTTTCAGTGTTAAAAACCTCCGAAGGACGTGATGCTGCTGCTAATTTTTTCTTAACTTTTCCTGCCATTGCTTACAGTTCAATCATAAAGAGTCTGGCTGGGCAAACTATAGAGCCAAAAAAATACATTCATCATCCAGGCGAAATAACTGAAAGAGCCTTGGTTCTTGTCCATGGAATGGGTGGCGTTGTTGCATAAGTCGGTTTGAGAGCTTCTCCCTCTTTCCTTCTAAGCTTTTAAGCTGCTTCCTCCCAGAAGCCTGTCGGCATCCCCAAGTT
>JAGVKY010000035.1 GCA_020050175.1 Parachlamydiales bacterium | reverse complement strand
TTATTTTTGGCCACTTTAACTTTGACGCGGTTACCAGTATCAGAGTTATCGAGCCCTTTGATTGCACCTGTGCGGCGGATCTCCATCCGGATAGAGGAGTAGAACTTGAGAGCACGTCCCCCTGTTGTTGTCTCGGGGTTTCCATAGACGACACCAATCTTATCCCGTACTTGGTTGATGAAGATAGCGCACGTGTTGCTCTTAGAAAGAGCTGCCGTTAATTTACGGAGCGCTTGAGACATCATCCGCGCCTGAAGACCCATAAAAGAATCTCCAATCTCACCATCTAATTCCGCTTTAGGTAAGAGGGCAGCTACAGAGTCGATGACAATCACATCGATGGCGCCGGAACGGGCGAGCATCTCGGTGATATTGAGCGCCTCTTCTCCGCTATCAGGCTGAGAAATCAAAAGCTCGTTAACATCGACGCCAATTTTTTTGGCATATGTTGGGTCGAGAGCATGCTCAGCATCAATATAGGCTGCCATCCCCCCCATCTTTTGGGCGTTGGCGACAATATGGAGGGCTAGAGTCGATTTACCCGAAGATTCAGGTCCATAAATCTCGACAACTCTCCCTTTCGGTACACCCCCGATACCAGTAGCAATATCTAAGGTCAAAGAACCAGTCTTGATGACACTGATCTCTCGTGAGGCCGAATGTTTTCCGAGGCTCATAATAGCCCCATCACCAAACTGTTTTTTGATGAAACTTAAGGCATTGTCTAATGCTTTTTTCTTTTCATTTTCTGGTTGAGGCGACATGGATCACTCTTGGGTTAAAAGTTCTTGATCATAGCAAAAGTGATAGAAAATCAATAATGCATTCATTTTTAACAACTTACTTCTTTTAAAATAATAAATATTTTTTTCCTTTAATAAAGGGAATGGAGGTACGAGATCTATGAAACTTGCATACGTACTAGCAATTCTATTGGTTGGTTCCGTTGTGGCTAATTCTGATCATCTTATAGCAGCAAACTTTGGTCGCGAAGACAGCGGCGCAAGCGACGAATACAAACTTTACGACCGCAATACCGCTGGGTTGGATTGGAATAGATATAGCTATCCAACATCAGAACCAAGACAAGAACCCTACTTTAACAGCGGGGGAGTCAGAACTGCCCCTAGTGATTACAACTCATCTTATTACAGGTAAAATAAGAGCTAGCAGATGAGGACTTGTATAAGTTCTTCAAAACGAGTGGTTGGCATGCCTAAGTTTGAGACACATTTTTCAAACTTTTTGGAAGTTTCATCAAGAAGAGTTTTAACTCTGTCTCGGCCCATCAAGAGACAGAGGTTGCAACCCTTCTCCTGAGATCTATCAGTTTCTTCATCAGCCACATCATCAGACAGTTGAAAGGCGAGCCCAAAGTAATGGGCTGCCTCTTCAACTTGAGGAAGTTGTTTTAAATCACCACCACCAAAAATCCATCCCAGACTAAAAGCTGCGATAAAAAGGGCAGCCGTTTTACGCCGGTGCAACTCTAAAAAATCTTCTAAACTATTAGGAGGTTGGTGGAGATCAAGATATTGCCCACCTGATAGCCCCTTCAAACCGGTAGCTTTACTGGCTAAATCAACGGCTTTGGCTAACCTTTCACCCCTTTCCTTTTCAACTGGATACAAAGAGGCACTTTCTCCAATCAGCTGAAAGGCATCCGAAATTAAGGCGTAGGTGGCAAGGATGGCATTGCTTTCGCCATAAATCGTGTGTGTGGCAGGCCTTTCCCTACGAATAGAAGCATTATCCATTGAGGGCAGGTCATCTGCCACAAGCGATGCTGCATGAATGAATTCTGTCGCCATTGCAGCGGGAAGAGCGGCCTCTTTGAAAGGAAGATGGTCTGCCACTAAAAGAGAGATGATGGGACGGAACCTTCTGCCGCCCTTTAAAACGGCGTAAGAGATGACTTCTTCCATAAATGGAATCTCTCCCCCCTGATCTCTTATTCGTTGATCTAAGGCTGTTTCTACCTTGTTGTATAAGGAATCCAGGGAGCTCATCTATTCTCCGGTGAAGATGAATGCGTTACTATTTTTTTAGGAAGAATCACTCCATGCACATTGACACAGGGATAGCAGACACTCTCTTTTCCCATGATAGTTCCTGGATTAATCACTGAGTTACAACCTGTTTGCACTCCATCTCCTAAAATTCCACCAAGTTTTTTTAAGCCAGTTGAGATTTTATTTCCCTTCCAACGGATCGAAATCACGCCGTGATCCAGTCGTAAATTTGCCAATTTGGTCCCAGCTCCTAGATTGACCTCATTCCCTAAAATGGAATCTCCTATGTAGGCAAAATGTCCAGCCTTTGCCCCTTTTAGGAGAATGCTGTTTTTCACTTCGGTGTCATGGCCTATGACACACCCCTCATCCGCAATGATATTTCCCCTGACATAGGCTCCGTGTCGAATTTCGCAATTAGGACCAATGTAGCAAGGGCCTTTAATGTAGGCGCCTGGCTCTACAACCGTCCCTGCACCAATGGCAATACTTTCTGGATTAACCAGATAGGCTTGTGGAGAAACTGTTCCGTCAATCCTACCAAGAGAAATTGAAGAAAGGAATGGGGCAATTTTTTTCAGTGCTTCCCAGGGAGCCGAGACATTTTTGAACAGCTCTTGGAAGGAGCATGTTGATAAGTCAAAGAGAGAAATTAGATTGATATCGTCCATAGAGCTTCGTTTATCGACATCCTCCACAAGGTGCTTGATGATATCTTTTAGGTCTATAATTTCTCTTCTTTAAGAGAGGTGTGGAAATGTTCATAAGTGGCACTTTCTCGTAGTACCACTACCTGTTCATCAAATGTCAGGGAAGAGTTCACAACAAAAAATAGCTAAAAAAGGAGGGTCGGGCCGGAAAAATTAACTCGAAAAGCCTATGAACATCTTCCACAAAGTCTGGTAAGAGGTATCTATTAAGATCTTTTCTCTTCTTCAAGAGGCATGTGGAATATGTGCATAACTACCCTTTTTCTATAGTGAAAGGCCCCTGGTCATAACTTGTTCAGCGAGGATCACAGGCAGATGATAAGTGGTTCAGGAGGGAGAAAAATGACGGGGGTTGAACGAGATATGAGGATCGAATTGACTTTCGATGATCCAAAGGAATGGACTTTGGACTAGATCCCGAGAAAAGGTCTATCAGACGCTCGCAATGCGAGCTAATTTACGCAGTGGCGCAAATCACTCGCGGGCTTTGGATGCAAAGCCCTCACTCAAAGAGGAAGACTACTTGTATGGATTTCGGAGAAAAAGGACGAAAAGGGTGGTTAAAGATCCATCTTGCTATTGATCCTGAAACCCATTTGATTGAAGCGCTTCAAGTAACAACAGATGAGATAGGAGATGCCCAAGTACTGGGTTCTCTTCTTGAGCAGACTCCTAAGT
>JAGVKY010000094.1 GCA_020050175.1 Parachlamydiales bacterium | reverse complement strand
TGATAGTCCAAACCAAAAGTGGTGTAGAGATAATCAGCCGCTTTTAAGATGGCTAAAATCTCATCCTGAATCTGATCTTGTGTCAGAAAAATATGGGCATCATCTTGGTGGAAACCGCGCACTCGAAAAAGTCCCGACAGAGAGCCTGAAGGTTCATAACGGTGAACATTTCCAATCTCAGCAATTCTTAAAGGGAGCTCCCGATAACTGTGGGTCGTTGTTTTGTAAAAGAGCATGCAGCCAGGGCAGTTCATCGGCTTAATGGCAAAGTCCCGCTCTTCAATTTCTGAAGTGAACATATTATGCCGGTAATAAGCCCAGTGGCCCGATCTCTCCCATAATTCCTTTGTCATGAGAGTAGGTGTTTTGATCTCGACGTAGCCGCCCTTATCCAAAATTTCTCGGATAAAAGAGAGGAGAGCATTCCAGACAATCATCCCTTTAGGATGGATAAAGGGCATCCCTGGAGCTTCTTCTTTGAGAGAAAAGAGGTCGAGTTTTGGACCCAAAACCTTGTGATCTCTCTTTTTTGCCTCTTCCAGCATCTCAAGATATTTCTTGAGTTCCTTCCGATCGGGATAGGAGATCGCATAAATCCGGGTTAACATCGGATTTTTTGCATCGCCGCGCCAGTAAGCTCCAGCTGTTTTCAAAACCTTGAAAGCTTTGACCTTATTAAGGTAGGGAAGATGAGGACCTCGGCATAAATCAAAAAATTCCCCCTGTCTATAACCGGTAAGAGGTTCGCCGTCAGGGATTTCGTTTATAATCTCTTTTTTAAACCTATTAGAGCCAAACGCTGCCTCTGCCTCTTTTTTGGAAGGGAAAGAGACCATTTCTGCCAGATGGTTTTCAGAAATGATTTTGTCGACTTCAGCCTCAATTTTTTCAAAGTCTTTGTCAGAAATTTCTAGATCAGCGAAGTCATAATAAAATCCATGCTCAATGGGAGGACCAATCGTCGGCTTTGCATTAGGAAAGAGGCGAAGAATTGCTTGGGCAAGAATATGGGCAGAGGAATGCCAAAAAATTTCTTTTCCTAAAGGATCGGCAAAGGAGAGAAATTCCACATGATCCCCCTCTTTGATTGGAGTCGACCAATCTACGAGCTTGCCATTGATTTTAACACCTACGGCTTGATCAGGCGCAGAAAGATGGCGCTCTTTAGCTAACTCTCTTAGCGTCAATCCCTCCTTAATACTTGTCGGCTCGCCGCTTTTCAACCTGATCTCCATTGTTCCCTCTCTTGAGAAAGGACCTATGTTATCGGATTGAAGAGCAAAAAAAAAGCTGAGACACTAAACACATGCTCACTCCTTACCCTTCCGATCCAAAATTTTTCCCCATGGTTCGAGCTGAAATAGGGGAAAAAGGAGATTTGGATGAGACTTTTGAAGGGATGGAGACAAGCGGCCTACAAGAAGGCAGCTCTTATATCGCCCTTAAGAGAGCTAGGCGCTTTGCCAAAACTCTAATTGATTCTGATGGTGTTCTCGATCTAAGCCGTCTGCCTCCTCTTATAGAAGAACTTAAACAAAATCTCTATCCAGTTGGAATGGAATGGGGAGTTGAAAAAGGTCTCTTTCAACTGAGAGCGCTAGAAAAACTTTTAAGAAATCCAGAGCTTCTCCGTTTATTGGGTACGATTGATGTCCCTTACCGAGAACCGTTAGGCGAGCAATGGATCCGTCTTTCTCTAGAAATTCAAAAAAACGAACCTCTTAAAAAAGCCGACGCCATGCGAGCAGCTCTCTCTGCGTGGCTGACACCTCTAAGACAAAATGTTGGATCATGCTTTGCCACAGCTCCCGCTATTTTGATCCAAGAGGAACATCCCGAGCTTCTTTTGAGAGATATAAAAGATCTTTTGGAAACAGGGCGCCTAAAAAGGGTCATTCGCGGCATAGAGCATCAAGCTCCATTAGTTGCGACTATGGGATCAGGCTCCTTAAAAGAGGCCGTTCTTTTCCGCCCTGAAGTTCTAGCCCGTTCACCAGGCCTTGAGAGGGCGCTCGCAGCCATGGGAGTGATTCAAAAAAACCATATTCTTACCCTTCTGCAAAAAATCATACCTGCAATCACCCCTCCCTACACCTCTGCAGATGAAATTCTTGAAGCTGCTCTCAAACAAACACTTGGCATTACGCACAAAGATGTCAAAGAGGTTCAGGAGCGCCTTTCTCCATCGCTTCCTTCTCCTCTTTTGCGACCAAAAGATGGAGGAAAAGGACAAAAGGTTGCTGACTATCTAGAAAAATTAGAAAAAGGGCGCACGGCTTTTATCTTGTTGACGGAGCACCCGCTCTTAAAAGTGTGGGAATATTCGATCGCCTCCTTTGCAGAAACCAAGGGCGATTTTGCTCAATGGAACCTTTATGCCAGTTTAGGATTTGGACCGAACGAGTCTAATGGCATCGGCGAGGTGATCCATCGGCTGGTTCAACAACAGCTCGATGAAGCCAATAGGAAGATGCTCGATATCCAAGATGAGTATAAAACCGCCTATCTTCATCTCAATTTGGTGGAGAGCAGGCTCAAATTAGCAACAACGGAAAAGGAGCTGCAATGGATCCGCGCCGACTACCAATCGAAACGAAATGAATTCAACACTCTTGAACTTTTAAGGGATAGAGAACGACATAAAGCTGAACGATTAGCTCAACTTTCTAATTTTTTAATTGATCATTTCATCGATCTCTTTCCCAAGTATTTCCAAGAGGTCTATGACCCCGATTTACAGGAAGTTAAAACAGGCCCCTTTGATGATGCTCCGGCCGGTTTCCACCTTCTATTCAAACATGGGAGAGAAAAGGTATCTGCCTGGACGCCTATTAATAATCCCGAAGAATTTATCGAATCTCTTGTCAGTTTTTTCCAAAGTGCGGAAAGAGAACTAAATGAAGAACAAATCGGGGGACTTGAAAGAGAGATCACCGAAGTCATCACTGCCATCTCCCTCCATCTAAGAACAAAGCCCTTTATTGAAAGCGCCTTTGATCGAATGGCGAGAGCCCATCGCTTACCTCCGATAAAAGATCCTTTAAAAAATCTCGATAAAATTGAAAAAAAACCTTGGGCCTTTACCTCAGGGGGGACCATGAGCGGCTTTATCTCCGCCTATTTTTCTTTAGAAGGCTCTCCAACCGAAAAAGATCGGTGGGTTGAAACAAGAGAAGAGCTTCTTGTTTTTTTAATCGATGAGATCAAAAGGCTTCCTCAACAACAAAAAAATTCATTTGAGGCTCACCCTGAACGGAGTCTTTTGATGCACTCGCCCACACACGCCTTTCGTCTGATCCCATCCCTATCGCCGTTTAAAGAGGCTTGGAACGAAGAACTATTTACCTATACATGGGTAAGAGACTTTTTGATTGAACCTCAAAAAAGTTTTTATCGAAATCTCTTTCTTGAGGCTCCTTCCTTTGATCGTCTGAAAGAAGAGGTCTCTAAAATATTGCCTCAACAGCTGAGGGAATTTTTTAAAGATCGCCTCCGTTCCCCTTCTCCCTGGGTATCGATCACCCATTTTCGAGAACTTGTGATAGAGGTGATGCGTCAAGATAATAGTTTTATTTCTTATCTCCCCTTAGATGAGTTAGATGCTCTGCTATTTGAATCTCTCCCTCTCATACCCCAGCATGCTTTTTTTGAATTAGCTTCAGATTTCTTTGAAACGCTATCTCTTCAATTCCCAACAGAGATCCCTTTTCCACTGCTTCCTATTCTTACGCGGAAGGAACTCCGTTTGGCCATGGGTGCACTCGCTGCTTTGCAAACTAAAAAAAATTCCTTCCCTATCGACCTGGAGCAAAAATGGATTTCCTTCTTGCGAAAAAGGGAAAAAGAGCCACCTCCAACTATTCTTTTTGCAGACACTAATTGGGAGGGGACCTACTTTTCATTTCAAGTCAATCCAGGAACTTTGGAACTGGATCTTTGGCGAGTGAACCGTTTAGGCACTCAAGGTGCCCCCATGAGCAGCTGGCGAGGTTGGTTAGATGGATCTAAAAGAACCACAACCTGGGGAATTTACACGAATCCCAATCAATACTTGGGTTAGTAGGGAATATAATTAGCAACCTTAGATCTTGCCTCTTGGAAGGTTTCTCTTTGAGGTTCTCTTGAAGGATCAACAAAATAATATTCGATATTCCCCCTCCACATGGCAACTCCAGCAAGTTCCCCCTCTTTATGCTTAATAAAATATCTCCACCAACTATTAGCCCAACTGAAGGTGAGAGAAAAATTGATTGCTTCTGGGGAATAAAGGTTAGTTGAAAGAATAGGGATAATGGGATCTGGTTTTACTTCATTGAGTGTTTTCTGGACAGTCGATACAGCCCTAACTAAAAGTGTCCTCGCCTGTCCCATTGTTTCAATGACTTCGGGAGTTTTTGTTTCAAAAAAAATAAGCCGAATTTCATGATCAACAGAGGGCCACGCTCTAGGCACCATCTGCAGGCCAAACTTTTCCTTTAAATCACGTTCAATGGCTTTGGAATAATCCTCCTTTGCCTTTTCAATGATGGCCTCTTTCTCTGCAGGTCGGTCCATTATCGCGCTCAAAGGGAAAAAGAAAGTTAAAGAAAGTATAAAAAATAAAAGTCTCATTCTTTTTCGTCTTTTAATTTGGCCAAAGCTTCTTCAAATTTCTCAGTATAGTATCGGCCATGGGGATAGTAATAATGGATAGTGCCCCAATTCAAACTAGCTGAACACATTCCCTCCTCGGTGAGGAAGTTAAAGTCAAAATCCAAATCAATATTAACTTGATTGAGAGGAAAAGGTTTTACCAAAAGGAAATGGCTGATACCCGAAGTATCATCATTGAGGGACTCAAAAACAATCGAAGCAACTTTAACAATTTCAACCCTTGCTTCATTAATCGTATTTATTCTCTTTGGGGAAACTAGATTAAAGTTGATTTGATGGATTTCAGGGTGCATCCTAGACCACGCATGAAAATAGCGTTGAGGAGTAAGTCCCATTTTTTTTTCGAGCTCAATTCCCAAAAGCTGCTGATAACGAAGCTTAGCTAGGTCTAATGTGTACGGATCCAAAGTTACTTTTTCAGCATTCAAAAACTGTAAAAAACAGCACAAAAGAACCGCCGTAGCAATTAAATTTTTTCGGCTATTCCATTTCCTATCTAAAAGAAATTTTGCCAGTTTCATAAAAACTGTCTGCCCCTTTTTTCCAATGGGGTTTAATAGTGGGGCTTTGAAGTTCATGGTCCATGATTATAGCAGATTTCGCAATCCAGGCGTTGGCAGAATCAACTCTTGTCCTCCCCATTACATCCACAAAAGTGACAGCGTCTGTAGAAGTTGTTATACAGGAATAATCTCCGCAAACATCAGGCCGTCCATACGCCGCAGGGCAAAGTGCTAGAAAGCTAATTCTTTCTTTTAGTAAAGGGTTATATTCTTTCAGGGCATGTAAAAAAACGATATTAGCTTCACTATGCGGTTCGATAAAGATTCGAAAATCAGGTGAAGTTATAGAAAAAACTCTATCCCAATCGGCTCTGACTTCTGAAACAAGATCTTCCCGGACCATTCCTAAAAGACCAAGGCAGGCACGCCAAAGATCTTTGCATTCATTTATGAACCCATCCCCGTGTGATGGGTTATATCGCATCACATGATCCATGTAAGGATGAATTTCTTGATGGACGTAATCATAATTCGACTCAAAAGTTGATTTTGATGTCCCTATCCCATTCATCCCATACCCAAGATATTTTTTATCTTTGAGAGAGTCCCAGTCGCAATACCGATCAGCTAAATAGGTCCCTGTTGGATAATTTTGGTCTCTATCGTAATGAGGATTTGCAATGTCATCTTTAAAGAAATAACCGACACAACTTAAGCAAGTATCAAGGCATCTTGCTCCCCACTCTAAAATGGAGCCGTGGGATTGTTCGGCAAAACTGTAAAATTCACTATTGGCATCATCAAGGAGACCTAGAGGGTCGCGATGGAGGAGAGGACGGTTTGAGACATAAGTATAGAGATTGAGCCCCCCTTCAAAACCTAAGGGATCAGGGGTTGTCCAGCGTCCAGTAACAGAATCATAATCTCTTCTTCCAAAGGAGAGCCAGCCGGTAAGAGGTTCTGTTCTTTTTGAAGCAAAACCCCAGGGTGATGAACAGGTTCCAAGACATTCCCCATAGGCGGTGAAGCTCCAAGAAGCAACGAGATCACCCTCCTTATCAACAAGGGCAACCACATTGCCTCTGTAATCATGCAGGGGAGCAAAAAACTCACCCTCTAGTTCTATTGCGATCGCAGCCCCTATATCCCCTCCAAGCCCAGGACCTAGAATCCGCAATTCATTTTGAAAGCCAATCTCCTGCTCTCGGAAGAAATGGAAAGGCTCTCCGTTGCGTGTCAACCTACGATGAAAAGGATCATAAGTAAACTCCACGTATGCGCCTTCTTCCTCTATCGCTATTAAGCGATTGAGAGGATCGTATGAGAAGAGAAGTTTTTTCTCCCCACTTTCCCAGACAATGCAATTGCCATTAGCATCGTAGCTAAATCTGCCATGACTGGTCGCAAGAAGCTGATTGAGCGCATTAACCGCGTAGGAATCGTCGTCTTTAGAACGCCTGTTATAAAATGGGTCGAAGGTATAGGCGTGTTGATTTTCCAGTACGAGTTGATAGAGGTCGTCATAGTCAAATGAGAGCTTTTCTCCATTTTGTTCTAAAGAGAGGAGGTTGCCAGCATCATCGTAAATAAACTTTTCTTCTTGCCAATAGGGGTTATTTACCCCTGTCAGTTGATAAAGAGAATCGTAGGAAAAGCGGGTAGTCCCCGCTTTTCCAAGATGCTTTTGCGTAATAACATTCCCTACCTCATCAAAGCCCGTATAAGCATGTCGATAGAGGGGATTTCCAGAACTATCGATTCTAGAAATTTCTGTAACAGCACGGGCATTATAGGAAAGAAGAGCTTTTCCTCCGTCGGGGAGAGAATAGGAGGTGACCCTTCCAAGACCGTCGTAGGTATAATGGATTGTTTCTCCATTCGGAAGAACCTCCTTAATCAGATCTCCTAAGGGAGAAAATGTTTGCAACGAAGTGAGTCCGGTCACTTCATCCCGCACTTCGATAAGTTCGCCCCTTTTGTTATAAGTGTAATGATAACTTAACCTCCCATCAGAGCTTGTTAAAGCACTAAGGCGACCATCTTTATAGGTATGGTGAAGTTTGATCCCATCAGGCTTAGTGAGTGTCTGGAGCTGTCCTGATGGGGTATATTTCATATGGGCGATTTTCTCTAGAGGCTCTATCAAGCTAATGATCCGCCCTCTTGAATCAAACTCTTTGATAAGAACTCGGATTTCTCCTTGGCCTACTATTTCCTCTTTGACGAGGTTTCCGGCAAGATCGAAAGTCTTGTTTTCTGTCTTAATCGGAACTCCAATAGGATTTAAATGAACAATTTTTGAAGCACGTCCTAAAGAATCAAAAATAGTGATGACCTGCTCCCCATTCGGATCTACTACTCTTTTTTGTAAAAGACGCTGTCCAAAGGTGTTGGAAGTCTCCTCGTAAAAAACCAGGTGTTGATGCCCCTCACCATCAGTGACAGATGTGATCCGATTTTTCCCATCAAAGGTTCTTGTGATCTTTGAGACTCCTCTCCACTGCATGATGCAATTGCCTGCTGCGTCGTAGGTAAATAACTCACGGTTAAAGATAGTTCCGCTTGGATCTTCAAGAAATTTTTCTATGACTCGCCCAAGCGGGTCAATAAAGGAGACTTCTGTCGACAAAAGTTTTTCATCTTCATAGTGAGATTTTCTGTAGGGGTGCCCTTGATTGTCGTATGTTAAAGACTCCCGTCGATTCCCTTTTTTGGTTTCTATCAGACGACCAAAGGGATCGTATTTAAAATGTGTCTCAACTCCTTCTTCATCTACTTTCTTAACCAGATAATGACCTTGGTATACACAAGCGGTTGTCCCATTAGGGGTGGTCGTCGTGAGGACACGACCTAAAGCATCGTATGTGTACTTTGTAACGAAGCCTTCTGCATCGACTGTCTTAAGAGGCCACCCTTCAAGAGAAAAGATCGTTTTTTCAGTAGCCCCGTCTGGATGCTGGATAAGATAGGGCTTGTGATGAGCTGTGAATTTTTTCGTGGTTTTGTTTCCAAGAGGATCAACTGTCTCGATCTCATGGCCTGAACAGTCAAATTTTCGGAGAATAAGAGGTTTTTTAAATGAACCATGGACCTCTACTTCAGGAAGCTCTGTTTTAAGCGCCCTTCCGTAGCGATCATAGACCCATTTTGTCGAATGACCTAACTCATCAATCGTCTCTATTTTTTGATTCAATTGATTATAAACATGGTGAACCACCCACGTTTCGCCCTCAAAAGAAAGGCTCTCCTCGACACAGCGATTCATGTAATCATAAACAAACTTTTTAACTAGGCCTGGCCGAGGACCTTTTTCTTTAATACAGTTGTCATTGGAATCGTAATTACGAAAAGTTTCAAAACCTAAACTGTTTCTCTCATAGAGACAATTACCATGAGGGTCAAACTCTCTTTCGATAGAAAAAATTGTTTTTCCGAAGGCATCTCTCTTTTCTTCATGAGTGGTGTCTCCTCTTGAATTGTATTTATAATGGTAAGACTCGAGGAAAACATCACCATCAGGAGTACGGGCAAAGTGTTTTTTCTTTAATGGGAAACCAAAGGGTGTCTCTTTCGATGGAAGGATTCTTTCTATTTTGTGAACAGGGCCGCTCTTCTCTTCTACTCTGATTAAACAATGATCTTTGTCGTAACGAAAAAGTTCCTCTTTAAAAACCTCTTTGTCCGTAAGTGTTACCTTTTTTTTTAAGAGATCGGTCCCTTCCACATATTCGTAAAGAATTTTCAAACCACAAGGTCTCTCCTCGGAAAGAAGAAGATTTAAACCATTGTTTGAAAAAGTGCATTTCTTTTTATATTTCTCGCACCCATTTTTAATAGGGGTCCCTTCTGCATCGATAGCAGGAAGAGGCGTTGTTGCATAAGTCGGTTTGAGAGCTTCTCCCTCTTTCCTTCTAAGCTTTTAAGCTGCTTCCTCCCAGAAGCCTGTCGGCATCCCCAAGTT
>JAGVKY010000194.1 GCA_020050175.1 Parachlamydiales bacterium | reverse complement strand
GAGATAAGAGAAGGGGATTCCCCTCGATTTTAGATCGTTTTGGATGATGTGCAGCATCCGAGTGTATTGCGAGAAAATAACTGTCTTATGTTTCGCCTTTAAGAGGCTTTCTAAAAGATCCATCATCATTTCGTATTTAGCGCTATCCCCTGGTTCGGGATCTTCTTTCGCAAAAATAGCTGGATGGCAACAGATTTGTTTTAAACGAGTCAAGGTTGCGAGTACATGAATTTGTACCCGATCGAAACCCTCTTTTTTGACCAGCTTTGATAATTCCTCCCGGGCCGAATGGGCGTAGGAACGGTAAAGATCCAACTGAGAATTGCTAAGTGTGCAGTGGAAAACTGTTTCCGATACAGGCGGCAATTCGGTCAGAACATCGCGCTTCATCCTGCGGAGGATAAAAGGAGATACTTTCTTTTTGAGCCCTTCCATCACTTCGCGATGTTGCGAACGAGGGACTCGGATATATTTTTCTAAGAAACGGTCGTAACTGCTGAGCAACCCTGGCATCAGGAAGTCAAAAAGACTCCAAAGTTCATCCAGAGAATTCTCGACAGGCGTACCCGTCAAAATCAGTCTGTGGCAAGCGTCGATGGCTTTGACCGATTTAGCATTACGGGTCATCCTGTTTTTGATGTGCTGAGCCTCATCGAGTATGGCATAACCAAAAGAAATTTTTTCGTAAGTCTCGATATCCTTCTGCATCAAAGTGTAGGAGGTGACGATCAAATCAAAATCGTCGAGTTCTTCTAAAAGTTTTTTTCTTTGAGTCGGTGTCCCATCGACAGTTAGCACACGAAGACGTGGGTTAAAGCGGTGAACTCCCTCTTTCCAGTTATAAACAAGCGATGTCGGACAAACAACAATCGATTTCGCCTTAGGAAATTCGCTGTGATACTGAGTCAGGGCAATAATGGCTTGGAGTGTTTTACCAAGGCCCATATCGTCTGCCAGTATCCCATTTAAGTGCATCGCTCGGAGCCTTTCGAGCCACGCAACCCCTTCTATTTGATAACAATGAGGTGTGGCTTGAACGGTGATCGGGATAGGCGTTGTTTTTAGCTCTTTCATGCCGAGCATCTGCTTTTGAATTTCCAGCAGACGATCTGACATTTTGAACTGAATGGGAAGACCTTCAAAAAGCTCTTCAGAGATCGTGACTAAACTCCAGAGTGGACGCTCTTCTTTATGTGTGTCGATAGACCGAACACCTATTTCATCAAAAATTTGAACAACAGGACTTAGTCTTTCTAAATTGAGGACAAGGTATTTAGCAATCCGATCTTTTTTGCCCCGTTTCGAACCTGGAAGCTCGATAAACGATTTTTTGGTCGATAAGCAATCCCAAAGTTGATCTAAAGTTGTCCCTTTAAGAGGACCTTTAACCTCAAGCTCCACTTCATAAGTATCAATTCGACTCCCCTCTTTTAACGAAAGCTTAAAGTGAGTGTCGTCATAAACAAACTGATCGAGAAGATTTTCAGGACAATTAAAGAGAATTCTTGATTGGTACCGAGGAATCGTATCGGTCATGAATTCGACGATCTTTTTATCGTTTTTGACCTTAAAAAGAGCGGTTTCCTGATCATAAGCAAAATCTTGGAAGAGATCGTCGATGATCTTTTGCTCTTCAACTAGATTGCGGGCCAAAATCCCTTCATCTGAAACAAAGGGGAGAAACTGGTCCACTTTCAGACGATTAGTCGCATAGGGAAGCTTGATCTCATCATAGACAAAATCAATAGAGGCTTCGAGTTCGCCATCGAGGTAATGGATCTCGCACATCCCTCCAATTTCCCCTGCAAATGGAAGAGTGATAAAGCCCTCTAAAACATCTTGATGGGAGACAGAAGCATACCTGGAAAGTTCGGGAAGGCTGTTTTCGATAAAAGTTCCAATCAAAGGCTCCGGAATCGCCATGTGTTGAATAGGACGGAGAGACCTTAAATGTTTTCTTTTCACCTTATGGGTAAAGCGGTAGTAAACTCCATCTTTCAGGACGCCAGGTTTAGAGCATTCTAAAAGGGCCACTTGTTCAAGAGAATAGGCCTGCTTTTTTTCCAATAATACTTCGGGATGGAGCATGATCGCTGGGATCGGCTCGTTCACTTTTCTTAAGTCAAACCGAATCTCCGAATGGTGGGTAGAAAAACGGACAGGTTCATCAAAAGAGCCATTAAATAAACAAGGGAGTGGAGGAAACTCCTCTTCCCCAGGAACAATTTCTTTTGCTAACGCATATTCCCACGCTTCTGAGAGGAGCATCGCAAAAACTTCTCTCTCGAGAGTAGCTACACGGCCCACTTTATCCCCCTTCACTTCATGGAAACGGGCATGGCTTAAGAGGGACTGTAAAAATCTTCCGCTCTCTGCATCAAAAGATGATGTGGGTAAAAAATATCTTTTATGTTGGATCCAAATAGGTTCTTGATAACGAACAGCATCTAAAAACTCTTTAACTTGAGACACCAATAAAGGCTTTGTCCGCATAGGGAGTTTTAGACCCAATTGAAACTCGACGGGGGAGGCAATTTTTGCTGTCTGAACCTCAGATAAATTAAAGAGGATCGAGAGTTCAGCAAGTTCTTGGCTGGTAGTTTCTTCTGTTGAGAAGAAAGGAGACTGCGCCAAAACCCCAGAGGCATGGATGTAGCTTTCTAAAAGTTCTTTTTGATAGCGCTTAGTCTTTTTGGCCCCTTCAATCCTTTCGGCTTCCTTGAAGGTGTCCAAGAGCTCTTCTTCCGTCGTCCCTTCGTCATTGCCTTTAGAGAAGGTCACGATGAGAGACTCAAAGTTCTTTTCTAAATAAAGAATAAAAGCTGCCAAATGAGAACAGTCAAAAGATTGAGGGCAGCTACAATTTGAGTCGGAGAGGGTTGAAGCTGTCCGATCGACTTCGACTTCTATTGTAAATAGATGATCGAAGTTACCAATGACCGACCCTTGTAGTCGGACGTTTGAGGTCGACAGGCTAAGTATCTTAGCCTCTTTCACTCCTCCTTTTTGGAGAAGCTGCTCGCCTTCTCTTAGAGTTTGAGGAGCGAAGTCTTTTTTAATTTTACGGAAATTTAGCATTCCAATCGGGCATTCCAACTTTATGAAATGCCCCTTTTTAGCTAATTTGGGCTAGGTCAGCAAGGAAAAAATTTCTACCTCGGAGAATTTCATTGGAATAAAGCGGAACTCATTTTATAATATCGCATCAGCTTGCGGGTGTAGCTCAGCTGGCAGAGCGTTACCTTCCCAAGGTGAATGTCGTGAGTTCAAATCTCATCACCCGCTAAGAAGCAATTAATTCGCTTCACAAATGGCGATTTGACTTTTGACAATTGCCCGGTTGGCTGTAAAATTCTTTTCTTGCGGGTGTAGCTCAGCGGTAGAGCATCACGTTGCCAACGTGAGGGTCGTGAGTTCGAACCTCATCACCCGCTTCAAAGAGACGATAGCAAATCTAAATGCATCGTCTCACAATTTTAAGGGACATGTTCTGTGACTGACACCTCTTCTTCCATCACCATTGAGAATCTCCCCTTATCACGCCGTCGTTTGCGTGTGCAGGCAACATCTGAAGAGGTCAAAAAGACCTACAAAGAGGCTGTAAGAGAAGTCAATAAGTCGGTCACCTTGCCAGGCTTCCGCAAAGGCAAGGCACCCGATAAGTTAATCGAAGAACAATTCCCACAAGCGATCGATAAAGCTTGGAGAGATGGAACCATCCAAACTCTCGTGAGAAATGGTTTAAAAGAAGCTAAAGCCACCCCTCTTTTTAATCAGGTTCAAAAACCGAGATTGAATAAACTCTCGCTCGAAGAAGGGGCAGAAATTGATGTTGAATTTGAAGTCGAACCTGAATCTCCTGAAATTTCTTTAGAGGGTTTTTCGTTCGAACCTTTTGAACAACCAGAAGAAGAATCACCCGACGAGGCATTGGAGAGCTTAAGAGCTTACCATGGCACTGGCGTCCCAGTAGCCGCCCGCCCAGCTGCAGAAGGTGATTTAGTCGAGCTTGATATCGAATTGCTTGGCGATCAACCCATGGTTGTCTCCCGCAATAAAGCTTTCTACCTCCATAAGAAAAGAGTGAGCCCATGGCTTTTTGAAGCTATCCTTGGCAAATCACTCGACACCCCTTTTGAGGCAACTGGCGAAAACGATAAGCAGTTCCGCATCACGATCCGCAAAATCCAGCAGATGGATCCCCATCCTCTTGACGAAGCACTCTGGAAAAAACTCGGAGTCGAATCAGAAGAGCAATTTGCGGAAAGATTTCAGAAAGAACACGAACGTTCTGTTGCTGAACATGCCATTCAACAAAAAAAGCATCAGCTTCTAAATTTCCTCAAAGAGAAATACGTTGTTGAACTTCCTAAAGGACTGATCGACTACGAAACTGAAGTGATTCTTAGAAATACTGTCCTCGACCTTCTCCGCCAAGGCGTCACAGAAGATTGGGTTAAAAATCACTCCCATGCCCTCCGTCACGAGGCAGAGGGTCTTGCAGCAAAGCGTCTCGAAGCGACCTACCTCATTCTCCGCACGGCAAGAGAGCGTAACGTTCAAGTTCTCATAGCCGAACTTCAGCGTGAAAAAATCATCGAAGAGATGGTGCGCCCAGTTAAAGAGCGCATACTCCTTACTGAAATGACCGAGAAAGAGAAAGAAAACCGTCTTTACTTCGAGATTTTAACACAAAAGACGCTAGAGCTGCTGATCCAAGAGGCTGAAAAGCAGCAGCAGAAATAAGAGGGGCGTTACTCACTCGCGAGCTTTGGATGGCGAGTCGTCCGCGCCCCTCCATTTACTCGTAAATTACGCTAAAGGTTGTGCCGTTGGCGTTTAGCGCCGATGGGGCGGAAATGATCGTGCCACTGGAATTCTCCATGTAGATTGCTTCATATACCCAGTGTGAGTTGTTAATGCCGCCAGTTACACCTTTGATGGTGGCAGAACAATTTGTAAAAATGGTGGAACCATAATCCGCGAGAGGAAGAACACCTGAAGCTGTCGACGGGGCTTCTACGATCCACTCTGCTGATGTTCTTTCTGCATTGGCGAGGGTGTGAGCGCTGGAGGTTGTGACACTGTGTGTGTGGTTTGTGATGGATAACGTAAATGTATTCTTTGAGGTATAAGTCACAGACGCAGAAATCTGATCACCTGCATTGACTGGGAAGCCTGAAATTTCCATGGCTGGATGCGGGTACATTTCAATCCACGCATAATTTTGTTGTGTGCCATTGATCATGTCTTGTTCTGTACCAAGCTGCTCAACGGAATGGCTGCCAAATCCATCGATCCCTACCCAAACTGAGGAGTAACCATTTTGGGGCGAAGAAACAAGCGTTGGGACAACCCATGTCCCCGAAACAGATGTCACCGCATGCTTTTTAGGATGAGTAAGTGATTTCTTGGCTGCGACGTATCCGCTCCAATTTGTACTCGTCCCTGTTTGGGACCCGTGATGATGCTTTCCATGAGCTCGGATGATCGGCTTGAATTGGCAATGAATCTCTGTCAGCGGAGAATCGACCGCGTAGACCAGCGCACATGAGAGGAGAAGAAATGAAAATAATCTTTTCATATTGTTAGTCAGCCTTTGTTTTGGTTTGAAGAAAAGATTTCCTTATCGATTTCCTTAGAGAAAAAGTCAAGTTTGGAGGCAATGCCATTCTAGAGTAAAATAGAAGAGCCTGTCATTTGATGGTTGCAAAAGTCGTGCATAGACTTTTGAAAACATCTCATGCTATATAGCGGGATCACTTTGATCTAAAAGGAATGTTTTATGAATGAAGAGCAGCGCCCTAGGCTCTCCCTTACCCCTTACGTTATCGAAGATACTGGAAGGGGTGAGCGGTCGATGGATATTTATTCTCGGCTTCTCAAAGACCGGATTATTTTTATCGGGACCGAAATCGACGACCATGTTGCTAATGTGGTTGTGGCTCAACTTTTATTTTTAAAAATGGAAGATCCCAAAAAAGATATCCATCTTTACATCAACTCCCCTGGTGGGATGATCACCTCTGGGATGGCCATCTTTGACACGATGAGATACTTAGGATGCGTGGTCAATACCTATTGTATTGGACAAGCAGCTTCCATGGGTGCGCTATTACTGGCAGCAGGGACAAAGGGAAGACGACGTGCTCTACCCCGCAGCCGGATCATGATTCACCAGCCGCTTGGTGGCGTCGGTGGAACAAGTGCCGATATCCAACTCCAGGCCAAAGAAATCATTTACATGAAAAAGTTGATGAACGAAATCCTCTCTGAATGCACAGGCCAGCCTGTTGAGAGGATCCAAAAAGACGCTGAAAGAGATTTTTTCATGAGCCCCGATGAGGCGCTTCAGTATGGTCTTATCGACGAAGTTATTACGCCAAAGCCAGCAACTTAAGAAGACATGCAGAAAGAAAACAATAATAAAGGAAAAAAACTCGAGTGCTCCTTCTGCGGAAGGGGGGAAGATCAGGTTGAAAAACTGATCTCGGGACCTGACGTCTTCATTTGCGACAAATGTGTTCGCCTTTGCAGCGGCATCATCGAAAAACCCCAAGAGGCGGCTGCCTCAAGCCAGAAAGAGAAAAAAGGGCAAGAAGCCTCTCCACCCTTGGAGTTTAAAGCTTTGAAACCTCGAGAAATCAAGGACAAACTTGACGAATACATCATTGGGCAAGAGGTCGCTAAAAAAGCAATTTCGGTCGCGGTCTATAACCATTATAAACGAATTTTGAACCGTAATTTGTCTGATAAAGTTGAGTTTGGTAAATCAAATGTTCTTCTTTTTGGACCGACAGGTTCAGGAAAAACCTTGATTGCTAGAACCCTGGCTCAAATTCTCGATGTCCCCTTTGCTATTGCTGATGCGACAACGTTAACCGAAGCTGGTTACGTTGGCGAGGATGTGGAAAATATCATTCTCCGTCTGCTTCAGAGTGTTGATTATGATGTGGCGAGAGCCGAACTTGGAATTGTCTATATCGATGAAATCGATAAGATCAACCGCACTTCCTCCAATGTCTCTATCACTCGAGATGTTTCGGGAGAAGGTGTTCAGCAGGCTCTTCTAAAGATTGTGGAAGGCACCGTAGCAAACGTTCCTCCTAAGGGGGGACGTAAACATCCCCACCAAGAATATATCAAGGTTAACACCGAAAATATTCTCTTTATTGCTGGTGGGGCGTTTGTCAGTCTCGAAAAAATCATCGCACGCCGTTTAGGAAAGGGAACCATTGGCTTCCTCCCTGATGCAAAAGAGGGTATTACAGTCGAAGGTCTAGACCGTAACACCCTTCTTTCAAAAGCTGAACCAGAAGATTTGATCCAATTCGGCATGATTCCTGAGTTTGTAGGGAGATTCCATTCGGTTGTTAACTGTAATGAGCTTGGCATCGATGATTTAGTTCGTATTTTAACTGAGCCTAAAAACTCTGTGGTCAAGCAGTTTCAAGCGCTGTTCGAGATGGATAATGTTAAATTGACATTCACCGAAGATGCCCTTTTAGCGATTGCTGAAAAAGCGAAAAAGTCAGGAACTGGAGCACGAGCTTTGCGGATGATTTTGGAAAATCTCATGCGCGAATTGATGTTCGAGGTTCCATCCGATATGTCGGTGAAAGAGGTCATTTTCTCGAAAGAGTCAGTGATGAATGGAGCTCTACCTACTCTCATTCGCAACAACGAAGAAACTGCTTAATTCGGACACCTGCCCCCTCCTCCGGAAAGAAATTGAAAAAACTTGCCATTATCGGTGGAGGTGCGGCAGGGGTCTTTGCGGCCCTTGTTGCTAAATCTTTAGACCCTTCTCTCCATGTCACTGTCTACGAGAGAACACGCCATCTTCTTTCTAAGGTCAAAATTTCGGGCGGAGGAAGGTGCAATGTTACCCACTCTTGCTTCGACCCCAAAAAACTCGTTCAAAACTACCCTCGGGGAGAAAAAGAACTCTTGGGCCCCTTTCACAAGTTCCAACCCACAGACATGATCCAATGGCTGGAAGAGCGAGGAGTAGATTTGAAAACCGAGGAAGATGGGAGGATGTTTCCCACAACAGACAATTCTCAAACCATCATCGATTGTTTCCTGAATGAGGCTGATCGTTTAGGGGTTACCTTTTCTTTGGGGAAGAAAATCGACTCGATTGGAGGAGATGATCAAGGTTTTATTCTAGGGGATGAGCGGGCAGACATCATCCTACTTGCCACGGGGGGCCATCCTGATGGCCACAAACTTGCCGCCGCTCTAGGGCACACGATTATCCCCCCTGTCCCCTCCCTTTTTACCTTCAACGTCCCAAGTTCTCCCCTTTTGGATCTTTCGGGCATCTCTTTGGAAAACGTCGAAGGATCAATCGAGGGATTTCCCCTTAAACTTCGGGGGCCCCTCCTTCTCACCCATTGGGGGTTTAGTGGGCCCATGATCCTAAAACTCTCCGCTTTTGCTGCTCGTTTTCTTCACGATTGCCAATACCAGGCAAAAATCGTCATCAACTGGTTAACGCTCGATCTCATCACCCAAAAAAACAATCATCCCAAAAAGTTCCTCTCATCAGTCATCCCCCTCCCCAAAAATCTCCTTAAAAGGCTCCTAGAAATCTGGGAATTTGACGACCAACCCCTCTCCTCCTTCAAAAACGACCGGTTAAAAAAGCTATCTCACCACCTCTCCCACGATACTTACCTCATGGAGGGGAAAACAACCTATAAGCAAGAGTTTGTCACCTCTGGGGGCATCTCTCTCAAAGAAGTCGACCTCCGCCGCATGGAAAGCCGCCTAGTCCCTAACCTCTTCTTTGCAGGCGAAGTCCTCAATATCGATGGAGTCACGGGCGGCTTCAACTTCCAAAACGCCTGGACCTCCGCCTACCTCGCCGCCCAAGCTTTGACCAATAGCCTTTAGAAAATAAAGGTTCAGAGCACCTCCTTCCAACCCATCCGCGAGAAGAGGCTCTGCTAAAGGCAACGATTATCCATGAACATGAAAATCGGAGAAATTGAACAATTGATCCTCTTTTATAAAAATCTGCGCAGCTCTATTTTTCTGAAATATTGAGCTTGAGAAGACGGTTCATGAATTTGATCACAAAGAAAATGCAGATGGCAATGATAGCGAAATCAATGAGGTTGTTGATAAAAAGACCCCATCTAATTTGAACGGGGGGATCCCCATCTTTTAAAGTAATGGCAAGGTCTTTGAAGTTAACTCCGCCGATCAAGAGGCCTATGGGCGGCATGATGATATCGTTCACTAAGGAATTCACAATCCTGCCAAAGGCTGCTCCAATGACCACCCCGATGGCAAGATCGATCATGCTTCCTTTAAGAGCAAAAGCTTTAAACTCGTTAAGCCAGGTCATGCTTTCGTTTAGTCGCAGCAAGGGGGTTTCATCATCTGTTTCCAGCTTGTCCCCTCTTCCACAAAACCGCTGAACAAGATCCCAGCAAACAGACACCCAAACAGGCAAAATCTTTTCATAATATCTCCAAATATTGCCATAAGGAATAAAGTAACCTTTCGAATTAGTCAATCACAAGAACACTCAAAAATTCCAATTTGGTAAGCATTAAAAGATCCAAGATGAATTAGATGCCCTAAAAAAAGATCACTATCGTCATCAAGCAGGACTATAGAGCCGATGGAGATCGCCTGACTCATCTCCTTCGATGAGGCGTTGGAGGACCGGTCCTAGTTCTTCAGCTGAGTTAAGGTCGAGGGCCAAGACCAATTGATCCATGCCGCTTGCTCCCATGATCAAATCGATGAAAGAAGACATGTCATTAATTTGATCCGATTCGCCCCTTTTATCCCCTTTTCGAAGCCCGAAGAGACCTTGAGTAATGCTCGCCATGATCATGGCAAATTGTTGCGGAGTTGCATTTTTGAGGGATTGAAGATCTCTCAATTGGTTCATCAAAGCCAATAGGGCTGGATCCCCTTCCATAAAAGATTCGATTTGGGGAGGTGTTCCTTCGCCCGAGAATGCAAAGCTTTCTCCTTCTCCCATTAATTGACCGATTAAGCCAAGAGTGGGTTCTTCTAAGGCCTCAGTGCCATTTTTAACGGCTACTGCTTTTGATCCTCGTCCTAAGAGGCCTTTTAGCAGCGCAGGGGTGATTTCCCGTGCAGCTTTTGCGCTAAACCTTTTATCCCAACCCCAAGCCACAAACATATCGGCTATTTTTTGGCTGAGTACTGCCATGAATTGTGTCAGAGCAAGCTGTTGTTTAACCTCGGGTGTTGTGGACAACATCCGGCTTGCAACTCCTGGTGTTGTTGCAGAGACGGCAGAAGTTGTTGTGACAGTTGCCACCCCAGGCACACCTGAAATTGCGGCTAGTTTTTCTAATTCTTCCTTTGTCTTTACCTTTGTCTCTTCATCTTTTTTAACTGTGGCACCAGCACCCGGCACACCTGCCATGACGGCTGATTGCACCATCAACTGCTCTTGCTCTTCTTTTCGAATCGCTGATGAAATAGTGGTTGAAAGTCCTGCATAACTGCCTGTGGTGACGGCAGTCAGGGCTTGGCTTAAAATAGCGACAATCTTCACAAAGACCGACTCCATGGAGGCGGCCTGATCAGCAATACTTGCCTGGTTCGAAATAAGACCTTGGATGGCAGAATCGAGAAGTTTTTGCAAAGCCTTGCAGATGGTGACTATCTCCTCATATTCTGCTTGTGCCATAACAGCTGAGGCTTGTTTCATCAAATATTTGAACTGGACAAAGGCAACGGAAGCTTCGGCGACTTTTCCTCCAAATTCCAAAATTTTGAAGCCCCCCTGCAACCCGATATCTTTAACGGCTGCTACCATCTTTCTTCTCAAAGCCTCCCAAGAGAACACCCCGGCTTCGATACCTGTTTTCTTGCCAACTTGAGCTGCAGTGTTTGCGGCAGCTTGCACAGCATCCTGTACAATCTCCCCCCCTGCTTGCGCCGCGTCAGCTGCACCTTGTGCAACTCCTTGCACAACCTGAGCTGCGGGTGCAACAACTCCAGGAACAACGGCTGCAGCCTTGCCTGCAGCTGGAAACAGCTTAGTTGCGAGCGATTTGATGCCGCTTCCCGCTTGGAAGGAGAAGGAAGAGACGATGATCATCACCGTAAACGTCCACATCAAAGCTTGAGCAATCTTACTAGCTCTCTCTTGGGCCTCTTTTTCTGTCGCACCTTGGCTGATGAATCTTTCCTTAAGGCTCTTGGTAACAGAATCCATGAAGGCTTCAGAGATGACCGACATCCCTAATGTACCGACAGTACTGCCCACTCCAACAGCAACTTGAAGAGTAAGTGCCATCGATGCTTGAGTCATCGCTGTCGCTCCAAACCCCGCTGCGATTCCACTCATCGTCCCCATGCTAACAATAGCAAGTACAACAGCATAGGCCATCACAATCGAGGAGATGATGACATACATCTCATCACTCATCCCGCTATCTTGCATCGCCTTGGCAACTAATGACCCAACACTCGACTTCCCAAAGCTTTCTGCTATGAGGTTGGCACCGGCAAAGGCCATCCCTGCTCCCATCGAGGCGATCCCAACGGCGACGAGGGGGGAAAGGGTAAAGGTCGCCCCAAAAGTGGCTATCCCTACGACAACAAAGGCAATGGCTGCAATAGCTGCTAGAATCCAACCGACAATCCCTTTTGTCTTCTTAGACTGATCAGCTGCAGCTCTTGATTCTTCCCGCGCCTTTAGCGTTTCATCCATATAGGCGTTCATTTGGGCAATCGTATTTTCACGGGAGACTTTTGTAAGAGCCGCTGAAATTTCGCCATCATCGGCCATAAGGGCATAAAGACTGACGCGGAAGTCCATCATGTAAGAAGCAAGGAGGCTTAAATAACCACCCATGCTGATCGATTCTTGTGTTCCTAATTCCTTTTGAACAGCTTCAGAAGCGGCTAACATTTCCACTGCAAAGGCCATACCAGATTCAAGATCTTCCCCTCGCCTTGTCCATGCCTCAGTTTTTGATAGAGGCGGCGTGGCGCCAGCCTCAACAATACTTTCAACGTAGACAGCGTTGGCTTGGATGACTTTTAGAAGATCTTTAACATCGGGAATATCTTTTCCTCTCATAGCCTCTAAGACTTTAGCTCGAAGAGGATCAGGGAGCTCATCGGCAAATCCCTTCAACAGATCGGGATCGGCTTTTATCTTCTTGGCCTGAGCATGTGTTTTTGGAGGTTGAAGAGTGGAACGGAAGGAATAGCTCTCTTCTTCCCCATCCTCTGCGGGTATTTCTAAGTCACGAAAAAGATCCTCTCCAACTTCGAATCCTTCTGTTGGCATCGTAAGGCCCTCGGGGAAGGGAAAGGAAGGAGGGATAAAGCGGGGGTCTTGTGGATTGGGAACTGACGGTCCGCTCATTTGACACCCCCTCTTTTGACTTTATGGATAATCGCTCGCTTCATGAGCAAAGCCCGCTCTTTAAGTCTGGCCCATTCTTCGTTATCACCTGCTCGGTTCAGAGCCATCTCTAGAAACAGAAGAGCAGTATTTGGTTCACCTAGATGGAGAGAACATTCACTGGCGTAGAAGAGCGGCTCTACTGCTTTTTCATCCAATCGAGATACACCTAAATAATGAAAAAGGGCCTCTTGGTAGCGATTTAATCCATACAAAGCTGAAGCCATCCCCAGCATAAAACGGGTATCGGTAGGATCGATTAACATCAGCATTTCGAAGAGAGGGATAGATTTTTGGAACTTACCGCTTGTGAAGAGGCGATACCCTTCCGCATAAAGTCCTTCTATCCGGTCATCGGAAACTCTAAAGGCCTCTTTCGGGGTCATGGAATGGGTAAAAATTTTATCCGAGATCCCCTTAAAGGCTTGCTCAAGCTCTTTTTCTTTTCCCTTTGGCAACTTGACAAGAATGTCTTCGTAATCAATTTCACTCATAAGTTTTACCTGTAAATGGCGTTTAGCATCCCTTGAAGTGTTTGGATAAACTGAGCAATGAAGTTCCCTGCTTGGTTAGTCGCTTCATTCGACTGACCAAGGAGTGTTTGGAGTTGTTTAAGAAGGTCTTGGACTTCTGACTGTCTGGATCGAAGATCTTCGGTCCATCTTTGCTCGACCATTTGGGCGTCAGCTTTAACCTCTTTCTTTTTATCTTCATCACCACCTGGAATATCCGCATCAACTGTTAAAGGGATATCCGCAATCATTTTGTTGTAGGCCCCATCTAACTTAGTTAAAAAAGTTTGATATTCCGTTTGAGCAGCAGTTAATAATTGGATTTCGCCAACCAAACGACGGAGAATCCGGTAAATATCAAAAATCAGCTGAGTTTTATCATAACTGTCTGCGGCTGGGTCTGCTTCAAACTCGACCTTTAAAGAAGCGACATAAGTGTTAACACAAAGGGTGTACCATTCATCTATAAAGGCATTGTAATCAATGGCCCCTCCATCTGCTTCATAGAAATATTTTCTAAAGAGCTCTTCCAACTTGACTTCCATTTCTTGTTGGTCTGCTGGATCGGGGAAAAAAATGTCTAAAAAGTCTAAGCAAACGGCATAGGAGGCCACATTGACAGAAAGCAAAGTGGCGGCATAATGATCAAAGGCATCTAGAAAGCTTTCCAGCGTTGTAATGCCGGTGTTAGAGCCTTGTTTAACAGCAGCGTAATAGTCCTCAACAAACTTTTGAAATTGGATATCAAAAAGGCCTTCTAACTGCTCTTCCGACATCTGCAAGCCCTCTTGGGCTAGATAAGAGCTTGCTGTATCTGTGTAATACCCTTTAATACAATCGACCCAATCCTCTAGGTTGCTCTCTGTTATCCCCGTTCCCAAAGCTCTTAAATAAGTCGTTAAAAAATTTTCTATGGTAGGGGGAAGAATCCAAATCTCTGGGAAAGGCTCGCCAACCATCACATTCCACAACACGACAGGGTCTTGCTCGTAATAGGGTAAACTATGAATACTTTTAAAAAGTGGGTTGCTTGCTAAAGCCTCATAGGATCCATCTTCCTGTCCACTTTTTATCACTTGTTGTGTCGATTTGGGCGGTTGTACTGAACCTGTTTCCCCAACTCCTGAAATAGACATCGTTTTCTCCTATCGCCTAAAGACATGGAAATTGTTGACCATTTCCATGATGTTGCTTAGGTTGTTAATTAGTTTTTTTGGCTCTTCAATAGATAGTGTTAGAGCCGTTTGAAAGACCTTAGCTTCATTGATCACTCCATCTCGTTTAGAACGGAGATTTTCAATCGCTTCCGCGGCCCAAGCATTCGCATCGTTGCGGTATTCGGCGTAATCGGAGTCTGTGTATTGTTTAGGACGTTCGTTGAGAACTAAGTCAAAGTAAGGGTCATTCAACCGGTCAATTTCTTCTTGAGTTAAATAACCTCTAGCGCTTGCGGCATTGAGAATCTGCTCGGCTTCGTTGTAACAAGGGTAAAGACTTTGGTCATAAGGAGGCGGGAGGGGGAGCGGCTTATCTATTTTAAACGAATAGTCGTCGGCCGTTAGAACTGGAGTTGATCCAAGGGGAGAATCATCACCTGGAGAATATGTAGGAATTTTTTCCATCATATCGGTATATGATTTTTCAAGTGCGCTGTAGAACTCGAGATACTCTGCTTGAACCACTGTCAGGAATTGCAAGAGATCAACAGTGTCAATCATTGTCATGTAAACAATGTTGATCATCCGACTAGCATCCTCTTTGACACTGAAAATTTTGTTTAAATCCAAATTTAAAGACTTATGGAAGCATAAGTTCATCCAAGTGGTATAGAGCTCATCAGGGCTAAGATTTTGAGTAGATATAGCTTTCATGTACTCAATAAAGAACTCTTCAAACTGATCTTCTTGGCCGGGATAGAAGATGTTGTACATCTCCCTATAATCCTCTTCGGTGTAGCTCTCGGTTAACGAAGATGTTGCCTGTTCTAAATCGGAAATTTTTACCTCTTCGCCGACTTTAGGTTCCTCTGGCAGAGGGGCATTAGAAATTGAATAATCAGATGAAACTCTATTCATTCGATTACCCTCCTCCCGCAATGCCTTTCGCAATTCTTTCTAGAATTTGTTGCAATGTTTGCAAGATTGAGTTGGCAGACTTCACAAACTCTTCGTAAACATAAAGAGCTTCACGGACATCTTCTGTATGTTCGGTGTTAAGTGTTTGAGCAGCCACTACGGCTGTATCTAAAGCCCGGCCATAGTCACCTTTATTGGTATTATTGGGGTCATTCATCCCGTCTAAAATCCAGTTATTAAGAGATTTAGCTTCGTAGGTATCGTCTAAAACTTCTTGTAATTTTTGGGATAAACTTCCTTCATATCCTTCGTTGTCTGTGAGAGGAGTTTTAGTAAACCCAGAACTTTCATTTAACGATTTGATTAAACTTTCGAGCTCCTTCTGCATTTGTGCAAACTCATCTATATCTCCCTGATTAATAGTTGTATAGATGACAACTCCGTTTTCGACATAGGCATCTCCATTATCAATCAACTTTTTGAGATAGGCTTCGGGGTCGGTTTCTCCTACAGGTAAAGGAAATTTATCTGGAGTACTCGAGGCTTTCTTGCCATATAGTGTTTGCATAGTTGTTAAAATTTGAATGGCTTGTTGGGTAAGCTCAAGGGCTTTTTGCAATTCTTCTAAGGTCCCGGCGAGCATCTCATTGCCATGCGCAATATAGTCGGTGTAGATCATGGCAGTGATTGACTTCCAAGTGATCGCAACACCAACTGCAAAATCGATGATCTCTCCTAAGGCCTGCCCTTTCGAGGCCCAGTCAATCACTGACTTTGTTTTTTCTGCATCGGAGAGTTCGTGATCGGCAGGAGGGATAAATAAACCAGCAGATTCAAAGGAGGCAAAAACCATATTCAGCCCATCAGCCATCCCCGTGTTTAGGTAATAGACTTTCCCATCTATTTCCATCCCATTTGTCGCAAGATCAAGAAGACCATTGTAGGCTTTTTCCAGCTGATCATAATCTTCTGGGGTAAAGGTATAATTCGGATCTCCAATGGGAGAAGGCTCTATCTTTGAGAAGACCTCATCAATATCTCGCATATACGATTCGTAGAGATCAGCCACCTCTTTTTTTGTCGTCGCAACTTCGAAATGAAATTTGACGTCTTCAGGCTGCCCAACGATAGGCTTGTATAATCCACCTGTTGGTTCGGCTCCACTAACAGTCATATATTTCTCCTCACTCCTCTTTAAACAGAGGATCTTGCTCCCCGCAATTCTGGAGCGGTTTTCTGCACTTCACTTCTAACTTCAGCACCGAGCTCTAAAAGATCTAATCCCTTTAAAAGCTGATCCATGTGAAAATTGGTCAAAGCTGAATCTTTAAGCTCTTGCCTAAGGAATTCATGCGAATCGTTTAAAAACTTTACAGATTTTTCTTGAACTGTAATGTCATTTGTTTCAACTAAATAGTTGGTAAGCTGTTTCTTCAAATGATCAATAAATTGAGAGTAAATCTTTTCGATTTCCTTATTTCCACCAGCTTTTGTTTGGATTTCAGATTCACCAACTCCTTCCAAAACTTTTAAAAATGAAAGGACAAAAGCATTTTTTAATGAGATAGAGGGGGCAAAGCGAACGGCGTCTCTTACTGCCACAACTCCTAAAGATTCGAGAAACACTGCATAATCAACTGTTATTTGTTGAAGAGAGATTTTGTCATTCCTCTCTAAAATTCTTTCGTTCAATTCCCTTAAGAATGCTTCAACATGAGCCTGTTCTATTTTACTTTTTGGGAGTCGACTTCCTGTGACTGGAACATCATCTCCCCCCCAGGCGCTTGGCAAAGATTGTTCCAGCCTCGACCTCTTAAATTCGGCAATGTAGTCACTCACATCGCTTGCCGCAGAGGCATTGAGTCCAGCCGCCAATGCCAGCTTGACATAGGCCTCCTGACTGATTTGATCCATGAGATCGATTAAGTAACAGGTCTGATAAGACTCTAGAGTGGGTATTTCAAGAGGCGCTATAGGCTTTGTCTCATGTACGGCAGCTATAATATCTTCATTCAGGTGATGAATTGCCATGTCAGAAGAAACTAAGTTTTCTAATTCTTGAGCCACTGTTGCAGCTGTACGGATAGCTATTTCCATCTCCTTTTCAAATTGCTGTACTGCCTTTGGATCGCTAAAATCAACTTCGTTTGGATCGGGCCATTTGATGACAGGTAAAGCAGTTTGTTCCGGCACTTGGATAGCATAGAGGACTGTATCTTCTAATCCAGGGAATTCAGGTAAATGGGGAAGTCTTCTGCCAGTGCTTTCGATAAGGTTTTTAACTTCATTCCATTCTTCTTCAGAAACTTCTAAACTTTTTGCTGTTACATTAAATTGTTCAACAGCTTTTTTATATTCTTTTGTCGCTGCATATAAAGTTTCGTAATTTGTACTAATTTCTTGATACAATTCTTCACAAGAGATCAAAAGCTCTTCCAAGCCTTGTTGATAAGCTTTTTGCCCTTCAGGAGTCGACAAATCGGCACTAGCTTTTAAATCCTCGTATTTTTTATTAAAAGCTTCGAAATCTTCCGAACTGCCGCTGATATGACTCCAAACATCTTTTAATGTTTCGCCTGCATCCTTGACATGATCGGCAGATTCTTGTAATTTTTTGAGATATAAGTTGTACGCATCAATATACTGTTGGCCTCTTTCCAAAAGAGCTACATCACTTTCATACTGTTTTTTAATCTCTTCATCTGTAGGAATATTTTCGTAACCGATTGAATTGGCAAGCGACGCTGCTAAGAGGACATCTTTATTGGCTATTTCAAGAAGCGCCTGATAAAAATTATAGAGAGCAGCACGGATAGTGGATTGGTATTCCAAATAGGACATCCTCTTTTTAGGCGTCTCTACAACCATCCCCTCGCTTGAATAGGGAGCGATTGTACTCGTCTCATGTTCTGCCAGAGGACTAACGGCAGGCGCGGCACTTTTTGGCTTTTCTCCTTCAATCTGAGATCTTCCAGGCCCTGTAACCGGTTGAATCATCTTCCTCCAAGGGTAAAGAAACTTAACCCCTATGGTTAGTATAACATTTTAAATTATTAATTTACTGTTATCTTCTAATTCTTAATTACTTCTCAGCTGATTTTCTTTACATTTTAGATCGGAAGAG
>JAGVKY010000215.1 GCA_020050175.1 Parachlamydiales bacterium | reverse complement strand
GATGGAAGCGAATATTAAACCGAGCAGGAATAAAAGATCTTAGAATACACGATTTAAGACGTACGGTGGGGAGCTGGCAAGCTGCAACGGGGGCGAATAGCTACATTATTGGTGGCACTTTGGGCCATAAGGACCAAAAATCAACAGCTATATATGCCCGTCTTAACATTGATCCCATTAGGGTATCCCTTGAGAAAGCAACAGAAGCTATGTTGGAATTAAAGAACTAGGAAGAAAGTATAAAACACCCCTGAGAGACTTCTTGAATGTAGCCCATTTGAATAAGGTCGGAGAGAAGAGGATCGAGCTCTTTTGAGCTTCTGAATTTGGAGTAACGCATGATGAAGCGTCGGGAGAGAGGCTCCTTTGTGTTGCTGGATTGTTTTTTCATCCAGGCAAGGAGCTCTTCTGCTTTTGAGAGCTTGGGAAAGAGGTCGAAGGTCGTATCTAACACCATCCCATAGATACGTCGGGCATGGGATTCGAGGTAATCACAGCATGCCGCGGCTTTCTTTGCTGATTCCAGAGTGACATCTCGGTCCTTTTGTCCATCAGCAATATGAATAATGTGAAAAATCAGAGCTAAGGAGGGCATCAGACTGCGATACTTGGAAAGATGCTGCAAAATGATGGGATGGTCATTTCCTTCAAGTTTTTCTTGGAGCTGCTTTATCCAATCGTGAAAGAACAGTTGAGCTTCCCAGGAAAAGCGAAAATAGGGAATAATGTGCTGTCCTTCATAAAGAGGCTCTGGGGATTTTGCTCCATGCTCTGTAAACACCATGGCATCAATTGTTTTACAGATGTGAAGAATGCGGTTTTTGGCAAAGGAATCGGGATATTGATCTACCAGCTTCCAAGGTGTTTTGTTTGGATAAACAAGGAGCTGAAAGCGCTGTAATAGCCCGTCATTATCAAGTTTTGTAAGCGCCTTATTCAAATAAGCCGTTATTTTGTCCGGTTGAGTTGTCCCTAAAATAGAAACGCAGATGTTTTGCGCATGAATGGTGCCTCGACCCATTCGATCAATGGTATAGGGCTTATCGCCATTCCAGGCTTCAAGATAAAAGCTACGGTCCGATTCATGGCCTTTCTTTTCCCAGCTTTCCAGAAAGCCCATCAGTTCATCCCGATAAATTAGCACACCTCCAGAATTCTGAGACAAAATCTCGTGCATTTTTTCAAGGGTTGTATCGCTGACTTTATAGCGCTTAAAATGAGGTTCAGGAGGACATTTTTTAAGAAGGGTCGCCAGTTGTTCCTTAAGGGAGGTAAGCTCTTCTTCACTTCCTGTCTCAATGGCCTCTTTGATTTGACGCTCGAGGGCATTTTTGGCCTCAAGGAAGACGGCTTTTTCAGCCTCGTATTGACTCTTTTTCTCCATGTACTCTTTTTTAGCTTTCAGCTCTAAGTGCCCAAAGGGAAAGAGAACTTCTGAACAAATGGGTGATTTTAATGTTCCTGGATCTCCTAAAATTCCTCCCCATAAGTTGGGAACAACTGTCCAGTCGTCTTGAGCGTTGGGCTTAATACTGCACCGAGCACCAATGAGACTCGCCATCATGAGCATGGCAGGTATGGCCACAAAATCGAGGGGACATTGCCGCCTTTTGCAAATATCTCTTACCCAGGGTTGAAAGGGAACGGGTAACATATCAATGGTTATAGGAAGAACAGGAAGAAGAGTATTTTTAACGGGAAGAGGTTCGGCTTGAGTGATGGTTTGAGAGTTAGTTTGGGGTTGAGATTCAGGAACAATAAGAGGAGCATGTTCAATTTGGTATTTAACTGCCTCTAGTCCTTCGAGCACATGCAGGTCATTAAAATCTGTAGGATGGGTTTCCGTATTTTTAAATCGTGGAAACACAAGAGAACATCCATACTTGTGCGCCGCTTCTTCTGCTTTCTCTCGGCCAGTATTACGCTCTTTCCAGCAATCCTCATCCCCCGCAATAAGAATGGGACTTTTGGGATAGACACTTTTTAACTCTTCAATCACGGACCCCAAGCTTCCTGCATCAAAAGCAATCACTGTTGGCCATCTCGTTGCCATGGTAATACTGGCCCCTGTGGCATAGCCTTCAACAATGATGAAGGGCTTTCCGTCCTCAAGTTTTCCTATGTGATGAAAACATCCTTTTTTACATCCCCCTGGAAGAAAGCGTTTCGTTCCCTCTGGTCTAATCCATTGAAGACTCCAAAGCTTCCCAGCGGCATCCTTAAGAGGAATAATGAGGTACTCTTGTCGAAAGCGAACCCCAAAGGGTTTGACTTTTTTCATTTCAAGGTAAGGAGATGTCCCCGTCTCTGAAAAGGAATTCCATTTTTCTAAAGCAAGGACTGCTGTTTCTTCATATTTTCGTAACCTTTCTTTCTTGGCATGTTCTTGCGTCTGCCTAATTTGTTCAGAGAGTTTTTCTTTGTCTTGAAGCGGTAGACTCTCCCCTTGCAAATTCCACTTCTCATGGATATTACGGCTCCAATCGCCAAAAGCTCCAGCGAGTCCATAAAAAACATACCATCCATCCTTATTTCCCTTGTTTCCTGTGGAAAAGCGATGAATCGTGCCATCTCCTATGATGTTCTCCTTAAAGGGCACACCTGCTTTATCCATGGCCTCTATAAAGTTTTGGGTGTAGTTCCCAGATAAAATAGGAGTGAAAGAGAGATCTCCCCGCTCTTTTT
>JAGVKY010000098.1 GCA_020050175.1 Parachlamydiales bacterium | reverse complement strand
TGCCCTCCCCTCACTAAAAGAAACAACTCTTCGGACAGTTGATGGGGGCTTAACGAATACAAATTATATGGCTCATCTAGAAAATGAAACCTTTTTCATCCGGTGCAACTCTAAAAACTGTGAGCTTTTAGACGCCTCTCTCGAAAGAGAATGGATTTGCACCAATTTTACTTCAGCCGCTGGCATCTCTCCCCGACCCATCGATTACTACCCCGATCAAGGGGTGATGGTCTTTGAATATATTCAAACTGATGGGCGTGTAGTTAACTTACGCGATCCTAAGGTCCTTGGGGAGTTTTGTGATTTGATTCGATCGATGCATAACTTATCCATTCAATTTCCTTACGATTTTTGTCCTTACGCCTCGATTGAGTTTTATCTCTCGAATGCCGCGAAAGAAGGGGCATATATCCCACAAGTCGTTTTTGATAAAATCCTCCCCGGGATTGAACACCTTAAAACAATTTATCCCTTATCCACCGAAAAAGTCCCCTGCCATCTCGATCTTCACCATGGCAACCTCTTAGATAGTGGAGAAAAACTATGGCTGATCGATTTTGAATATGCAGGGATGAGCGACCCCCTCTTCGACCTAGCGGTCTTAGCCTCGACTGATAATTTTTCTGACCAGGAGATGATTTTCTTACTAAAAACTTATTACAATACACCAACTCTCTCCGCAGAGAAAATCACCCATTTCAAATACCTGCGCCTTATAGCTGATCTCCGTTGGTCCATTTGGTACTATTTGCAAGCAAAAATATCCCCTATCGATGCTCCCTATTCCTTTTATGCCGAACATCTACTAAAGAGAGTTTTGAACACACTTTCTACCCTTCCTGGATGGACCCACCCTGAGCTTGGAGCTGGCAATTAAAGACCCGATGGCCAAATGGCATCCTTATAGAGCCTTTTTCATCATTCAAATATCTTACACAACCTCCATGAAAATAACCCTCCTAAAGAGACTTTTGCATTCGCTTCTATAGGAGGGCCTAGCAGATAGATGAGATTATGGAGTGACTCTAAAAGCCGAGGGGCTGCTGGCGGCGCCGCTTGGAGATACCGCAATAATCTCATAGGTAATTCCACGAGAACAGTTAGGAACAGCTGTTTTAAAACAGTTGGCATTCCCTGATAAAGTCGCAATTAGCTGATTGCCGCTGTAGATTAGATATTTAGCAACAACACCCGAACGATTGGGGAGAAGATTCCAAGTTAAAGTATCGCTACAGGTCGACTGAAAAAGAAAGTTATTCTCTATCCTTTTACCCTTAAAGTTCCCTGGAGGGTTTAGCTCCAACTCATAAACAGCCGATTGGACTGTTCCATTCGCATCCCAAATCGCTACTGTGTTACCCGCAGCGTTAGTTCCAACAGACGCATAAGGATAAATCGAACTTGTAGCTGAAAGAGAGGTTGCCTTTTGTGGAGCTTGCCAATGGCCATGTCTAAAGACAGAAGCTTGAACTTGATAGCTTCCACCCCCCAGCACTTGGTTCCAAACTGCAGCTGCATTTCCATTCCCATCGATAGCTACCTGAGGTAGAGAAATTAGGGATCCTGGCTGAGAAAGGGTACTAACAGCTGTCCAACCTGTGGAAAAGCTAAAATTAGCGGCTTGTACGACAGTCTGGCCCCCACTATTTGTTAAAGCCCAAACGGCAGCAGCCAAACCCTTGCTATTCATAGAAACACTCGGGACTGTTTCGAAAGCAGAAAAGGCTGATATCGGAATAGGAGCAGACCAACTTCCACTCTGGAAAGTTGAGGCATAAGTTTGATAATTACCTTCGCCATCTTGATTTTGAAAGACAACCACTCCTTGACCATCCCCATCCATCGAAACAATGGGATCAGCAGAACTTTGGCTTACTGGAAAAGAGGAGGTCGGAGTTATCCAACTTGTGCCATCAAAAAAAGTTGAAGCAACTTCAAAATCTAGTCCACCTCCTCCAGCAGGAATTTGGTAAACAACTAGAGAATTACCTGCGTCATCCATCGAAACAGAAGCTAATTGAGACACATGGCCTCCTGGAAAAGTTACTGAATCTATTTGTGTACTTGTTGGCACACTACTAGTAAATGGTGCCCCAAAGACTGCTGCATATATCGTATCACTTCCACTAAGAGAACTTTGTTGCCAAGCAACAACTGCTTGACCTCTGTTGTTAGCCACAACAAAGGGATAATTTTCAAGATCAGTACTAAGAGGAGCTGCAGTAGAATCTAACAGAACAGCTCCAGACCAAGTGCCGCTGTGAAAATCATAAGTAGCGTAATAAACATTCCAAGCAGGAGTTAGAAGCGTAAAATCATATAAACTCCAAACAGCGATGGCATTTCCATTCCCATCCACAGCCACACTTGGGTGTAATGAACCTGTTGCAATCGTGTTCCCTTGGATGGGGACTGGCACTGACCAGGTTTTTGTCCCAGATTTTAGCGTGGCAGCCATGACAGTTGTGTTCGGAACAGTTGAACCTGTCTCTGATGTTGCCACTCCTTCGATCCAGACAGCAACGGCGTTTCCATTAGGATCGACAGCGACTTGTTGAGTTTCTGATTGAGGTATTGGATATGTATTGCCAGGACCCACATTGACAGGAGGTAAAGACCAAGTCCCTGCCATAACAGGAGCTGATAAAAAGGCAAATAGGCATAGCCAAAGGGGCATTTTCTCTTTCAACAATTTCATTTTTTTCTCCGGTGAAATTTAGACTAAAATAATCGCTTGTTGAAATCAATGTTTGAAACGGAATTTTGTTTCAAGGCTATCTACGAAGAACTAAAATGCGATCTGGCAGAGATGAGATCTACTATGCTTAAACTTTTAACTTTTTTATTTTTTGTTAGCTCCTTTGCTGGGACTGGGTTAGAGAATATAACTGTGATTAAACAGGCGGGGATTTCTCTCCCTCTTTGGAGGGTGTTTGGGGTGCGGCATTAAAAGGGCAGTTGAAAGAAAAAACATCGATAGCCCCTCATAGTGGAGTCTCTTTCCATACGCAAAGATGTAGCACCGCTTTTCTGCAGGGAAAAACTTTTGTGATACCTTTTCGCCTAGACCGTTTTTCAGAAGAGAGAGTCGTTAATCGAGCGCTCTTTCCAAAAATAGACCAATAAAATTGTTGCGAATGGAACCCATCTATGGCAAAATCATTTTAAGATTTTTTTATATGTGCATACACCTAGGCTTTCGAATTTCTTCCATTATTAATATCCCAAGGATGGGAAGGTGCGGTCCTATGTGATTGATATTTCGTCAATCACTGGTGGTGTAGAAGCCGCACCTTGTATGAGGTGCGGTTTTTTTTTGTTATGAGGTTCTTATGAAAATGAAATGGCTCATCCTAAGCACGGGATTTGCACTTTTTTCGATGTTTTTCGGATCTGGAAACCTAGTTTTCCCGATCACTGTCGGGCAAGTGAGTGGAGGGCACTATCTTCTCGCCTCTTTAGGCATTCTTTTAACGGGTGTCATTGTACCGTTTCTCGGAGTCCTTGGCATGTTGCTCTACAAAGGAGACATCAACGATTTTTTCCGCTGCTTTGGCAAAAAAGGGACCTTCCTATTTTCACTATTAGCTCTTTCCTTAATGGGTCCCTTTGGCGTTTTAGCCCGCTGTCTAACCGTGGCACATGGAGCTCTTTTACAAATCTTCCCCGATGCCCCTTTGGTCCTCACAAGCTTATACATGTGTCTTGTGATCTTTCTTTTGTCAGTGAATAAAAATAAAATTATCACTGTTTTGGGAACAATTTTAACACCATTCCTCCTGGTTTCGATTGCTATGATCGCCTTTTTTGGCCTTGGTCAGGGTGTGATGCCAGAAGCCAACACAGGTGGAGGTTGGGACGCTTTAAAGAATGGATTTTTTCAGGGATACCAAACCATGGACCTCCTGGCGGCCTTCTTTTTCTCCAAGTTCGTTATCAAGTACCTTTACGACAAATTTTCTACCAAAACTGACGATCAATCATTGCTGAGGGTCTTTTTCAAATCCTCTTTAGTGGGAGCTGGAATTCTCTCCACCGTTTATGTGGCTTTGGTCGTTCTCGGTTGGATTTATTCTCCAGCGCTAGCGTTTGTTCAACCACAGGAGATGTTGGGACTGATTGCCACTAAGTCGCTAGGCACCTTTGCAGCCCCATGTGTCTGCATGGCAGTGATCTTTGCTTGTCTAACGACCGCCATTGTCCTTACTTCCCTATTTGCAGACTTTTTGCGCACTGAAGTCACAAAGGACAAAATCGGAAATATTCCGGCGATTCTAATTACATTGGGAATAGGCTTTGCCATCTCTACATTGGAGTTTGCAGGTATCGCTAGATTTATCGGTCCTCTTTTAGAGGTGATCTATCCAGCTCTTAAGATCGGAAGAGCACACG
>JAGVKY010000180.1 GCA_020050175.1 Parachlamydiales bacterium | reverse complement strand
GACACGTTTAGGAGAAAACGTTTCCCATCCCCCCTCAATCACTGTCGAATTTTTTGCACCCGGATTGAAAGTACTCGCCTCTTTTCCCACCCGAGCGATCAAAACGAAAGAAAACAAAAAGAGCAAGAGGGCAGCAAATCGACCCACCCACCTCGTTGGGGGAGAACGGAGAAAGTTTCCAAATTTCCCCAACACCCAGGACCCCACTCCAATAAGGAAAAGGGCCACAAAGAAAGTCAAAATTTCTCCACTATCTGATTGGGCGACAAATACCCACATCAACCAGACAACGGTTAAGAGAAGAAGGAAACCCATGATCTCTTTGAACGTTTCCATCCAAGGCCCGGGTTTAGGGATGAACCGGAGCCATTCTGGCTTCCAGGAAAGGAGTAAATAAGGGAGAGCCATTCCCACGCCCATCGCAAGGAAAATTAACATCCCAAGATGAGGTGGAAGGGTCATGCTAAGACCAATCGCTGTCCCTAGAAAAGGACCTGAACAGGGAGTTGTGAGGGCTGTTGCTAATATCCCACTCGCAAAAGAACCAATCAGTGAAGGATTTTTTTTCTTCACCCGGTACTCATAATCTCCAATCTTCGAAGCAAGACCTGTTCCTAATTCAAAAAGGCCGAAAAAGAGGAGCGACATCAAAAGAAGCAACCCTGCAAGAAGCCCAATAAAGATGGGGTCCTGGAGCTGAAAACCCCAGCCGACATCCAATCCTCTCCCTTTGAAGAGAAAAAGAAGACCCGCAAGAGCTAAGAAACTTAAAACGACTCCCAGTGAAAAGGAAATCCCGTGAAGAAAAGTTAGACGGCGGCTCTCTTCCGAAAGCTTGACAAAGCTCATAATTTTGAGAGAGATCACCGGCAAAACGCACGGCATTACATTTAGGAGAAGACCGCCCAAAAGACTAAACAAAAGCGTTAATAAAAGAGGGTCTCCCTCTTCGAGGGCAGGGACTTTAGAGACTTCCCCTTTGTCAATGGATTGGGAAATTAAATAACTTTTTTGATTAAAGGGAGCCCTTGAAAGGAGCGAAAGAACCCCCTTAATTTTTTCAGGCAACGGTTCCTTATTCCGCTTCATAATTAAGCGGTATTCTCCCTCTCCTTCAGCAAGGCTCTCCTCTTGATGGATATCAATCCCATCGTTTTCATGAGGAAAAAAATGAACTTCGTCAATCACTCCTCTAAAAGCATTCTGGGGAAAAATCAAGACTAAAGAATCCCCTTCAACTTCGAATTTTGCCCCTTCTAATGGGACAGGAAGCGTTTTTTTGATCTCTTGGAATACCTTATCGTCCTTTTTAGCAATCTTAGAAATAGGCAAAGATGTTTTTAAAAGACTATCGCCCGGCAAACATTCTTCTTTAGAACAAACCACCCAATCAACAGCAACCTCTAAAGGAACCTCTCCCGAGGAAGGTAAACCCTCGGGCGCTTTTATCTCTGTAAGAATAAAAAAAGGCTTATGATAACCGAACGAGATCAATCCATTGATCATTTCTCTTTCGGGCGCGCTCCATTCGAGCTCTTTTGCTTGATAGCCTTTGGGTAATTTCCACTGCAAACTAATGGAAGAGCCTGACTCTCCAGGATTTTTCCAATAGGCCTTCCAGCCATCATCTAAAAGGACTTCAACGCCCACTAAAAAAGTGGAACCTGAGCTGATGCTGTCGACCTCTGGAACTAAACGAAAATGGACAGGATCATCTTTATCTTGCTCTTGTTCTTCTGCAATATCATAGCCACTCAACAACCACGGGCTGTCAAGTTCTGGAAGATCGCCCACTATCGGGGCGAAGAGAGCAATAAAAAGTAAGAAAAACTTCATTAACATTCCTTATCCTTGATCGATGTCCTAAGTTCCCGTAAATTCAAGGGAAAAAGAACCGTTCCAAGAAAATCTTGATTATATAATAGGTACTTTACTATGGGCAACCCTTTCGTCGATGCCTTCGTCCAATCTGACTGGATGGGCAAGACAATCTTTATTTTACTTTTCGCCCTTTCCCTCCTGACATGGGCCATCTTTTTTGAAACATGGAGCGCCCTTAAAAGGGCTAAAAAAGGGTCGGTTGCTTTTAAAAAAATATTTGAAAGACACCGAGAGATGCCGTTGCATATCGACCCTGAAGTTTTAGAAGGGTTTCAAGAAAAAAATCCTTTTTTAGCACTTTATTCCTCATTAAGAACGACCGCTTTTAGCTTTATTAAGAGAAACAGGAAAGAAAATGCACCCCCCCACCTTTTAGAAAAAGATTTTGACAGAGTCGATTTTGAGCTGGAATCAGGAAGGAGGGCTGTCACCTCTAGTTTAGAAAAAAATCTTTACCTTCTTTCTACGATAGCAACTTTAGCCCCTTTTTTAGGCCTCTTAGGCACGGTATGGGGGATCCTCTCCTCTTTTTCCCACTTACAAGTTGCCGGATCCACCAATCAGGCCGTGTTAAGCGGCCTTTCTCTTGCTCTTGCAACAACAGTTGTTGGTTTAATTGATGCCATCCCCGCCTTAGTCAGTTATAATTTTCTCAAAAACGAAGTCAAAAAATTTGAATTGGAGATGGAAGGTTTCTCCACAGAAATGCTTTCTGCATTAGAGACAGAATACCATGCGTCGTTCTAGACCCTCGCTTTCGATCGAAGAGCCAACGATTAACATCACCCCGCTTATCGATGTTGTTTTTGTCGTTTTGATCATGTTCATTTTAATCGCTCCTTTAGTCGACAAAGAAAATGTCCATCTGGCCAAAGGGAGTTCTTCAGAAGAGCATGAACTAAAAGAATCTAGCCTTATCTCCCTAGTCGTCAAAAAAAACAGTGAACTTCTTCTGAACCGTATCCCGGTAGATTTAGAAGATCTCCCCTATCGGCTAAAAGAGGTAAAAAGTCTTTACCCGGAGGCCACCCCGCAGCTTTTTCATGATAGAATGGCCCCTTTTGGCACTTATCAAGAGGTAAAACTTGCTATGGAAGTTGCAGGTTTCAGTGAAATGGAGCTAGTTGTTGAGCCCTCTACAAAAAATGAGTGAAACCACCTCTCTTAAACCCTACGTGAGAAAATCTTTCATTCTTCACGCGGCGATGATTCTTCTTCTGTTTATCCTCACTCCAAGCGCTCCCGAAAAAGTAAAAAAAAGCAAAGTTCATGTCTCGACAATAAAGCTTGCCGAAGCATCTGCAGAGACAACAAAACAGCCGCCTCTCTCTAAAAAAGAGCTAGAACAACCCAAACTAGAAACCAAAAAAGAGACTCCGAAAGCTGAGGTAAAAAAGGAGACTCCGAAAGTTGAGACCAAGAAAGAGACAAAAAAAACTGAGATCAAAAAAGAGACTCCAAAGCCAGAAGTCAAAAAAGAAATAGCAAAAACAGACCCCAAAAAAGATGCTTTATTAAAAGAAGCTCGCGCAAGTCTTGCCAAAATGGGGAAAGGCGAGGCAACATCGCCTGAGGCGGGTCGATCAAGCCTGAAACCGCTCACCTCCCTAAAAGCTGAAGAAGGGCTCTTTTCAGTCAAAGGGGAGAATGACCAATACACGGGGGAGCTTGTGAAGAGACTCAAACTTTCACTTCGCCTCCCAGAAAGCGGACAAGTGCTTGTCGACCTAAAATTACAAAGGAGTGGACGAGTGGCCCAGGTGAAAATCCTCGAGGCTAAAAGCTCGATCAATCAAAAATATGTGGAGGCAACTCTCCCCAACCTTAATTTTCCTGATTTCGGAGAATTCTATCCTAAAGAGGATGAAAAGCTTTTTACCCTATCGCTCCAAAATGAACTCTTTTAATTCCTTTATGAACGCGTTTTATCTACTTTTCCTTCTCCCTGTTTTTTTAATGGGAGAAACCATCAGTGTGGCGTTGCCGCTGGATGAGCCTTTGCTCCCCCTTTA
>JAGVKY010000105.1 GCA_020050175.1 Parachlamydiales bacterium | reverse complement strand
TCTGTTGCTATTACCGGCGACGCATTTTAATGGCGACAAGTCGCCATTTATGAAAGCGGTGACAAGTCACCGCACTCCATAAGCTCTCAAACCCATCCTTGCTTACACCGTGAACGCTTACTAAATGACTTCACTCATGTGTCCAAGCCTAATCTATCGCCATAAGCAATTGATAGGTGGGAAATGACTAATTTCCATCCATGCATTGGCATAGTCCATTTTTTAGATACATCCCTTATAGCTAAGAAAAGCATTTTTATCAAGGATTCATCTGTCGGAAAAACAGCTTTATTCTTGATAACCTTTCTCAGCTGCCTATGCACAGATTCTACGGCATTTGTCGTATAGATTAAACGCTTCTGCCCCATCATCTATTTGACCAGCAAGATATTGAATGGTTAAAATCTTTCAAAGCTCATAATTTAAGTGATGAAGAAGCTCGTACTCTCATTATTATCCGTGAAAAGGGTTCTATTTCTAATGCCGAGTATCGAACAATTAATGGGGTTGATACTCTAACAGCTAGCACACATTTACGACGTCTTCGAGATTTAGAACTTCTGGAACAGAAAGGAAGAGGAAGTGCGACTTATTATGTTCCAACTTCTAAGCTGGTAACTGGGGGTATAAAGGCATTAACTCCCCATATAAGCTCACTAAATGGGGAGCAATTTACCTCACCTGAAGGATTAACCAAAGATTTAAAAAATAAAATTCACAATCTTAAGAAGAGAACATCTCCTCAAGAAATTAAAAATTTGATTAAAGAACTTTGTTGTTTACGCCCATTTAGATTAAGCGAGATTGCTGCTGTTTTGGGTAGAGATCCTAAGTATGTGCGTGAAAAGTATCTTAACGATATGGTCAAGACTCAAGTGCTTGCGCACACTTTCAGCGATCCAAATCATCCCCAACAAGCTTATAGAACAAAAAAATCATGAAAGCGATCCTGTTAGCCAGAGTTTCAAGCAAAGAACAGGAAGAGGGACAATCTATCCCAGCTCAAGAGCGTCGTTTGAGGGAGTATGCTGAGAGAAAAGGTTTGATTGTTGATGAAGTTTTTAAAATTACCGAGTCATCGACTAAAGACACCCGCAAAGAGTTTGAAAAGATTTTAGAGCGTATCCGTAAGTCACGTGAGACTATTGCGTTAGTGGCTGATACAATTGATAGGGTTCAACGCAGTTTTAAGGAGTCAGTAGTCCTTGACAACCTTAGAAAAGATGGAAAGGTGGAAATCCATTTTATGCGTGAGGGATTGATCCTCAACCTCAGATCCAATAGCTCTGATATTTTGCGATGGGATAGGGGCTTGATGTTTGCTCGCAGCTATGTTCTCCAATTGAGCGACAACATTAAGCGGAGCAAAGAGCAAGCAGCGAAGCGAGGCGTATGGATGGGTTTAGCTCCTACAGGCTATATGCATGTTACGAATGATAAAGGGGAAAAGACAATTGTTCCTGATCCAGATCGAGCTCCTTTTATCAGAAAGCTATTTGAAATGTACGCCACAGGTAATCACTCTTTACAGACATTAAAAACAGCAGCAATTGAAATGGGTTTGAGGACGAAGAAGGGTGAACCACTGGCAATCTCTCAAATCAATAAGATTTTAAAGAAGCCTTTTTACTGCGGAATGATGGATCCCAAATATGGGATCATGGAACATTGTTATGAACCTCTTATCTCACAAGCTTTATTCCAGCAAGTTCAAGATGTGATTAATGGCTTTCATAAAAAACCTCATAAGACAGCAATCAAGCCTTTATCTTTAAGGGACTAATTACTTGTTCTACTTGCGGATGTGTGGTTACTCCCGAAATTCATAAAGGACGTTATGTTTACTATAGTTGTACCAACGCAAAAAAGATTTGCAAGCGATTGTATGTAAAGGAAGAGGAACTGGTTAAGACTTTATCAGAATACCTGGATCAAATTGCTTTGAATGAAGAGCAAATTGCAAGCGTCACCAAATACCTCAAAGAAATTCATGAGTCAGAGCATCAATTCCATGAGGAGAGCTTAACCGCTCTTCAAAAAGAACGGGACAAGATTCAAAAGAGATTGAGTCAAAGTTATGATGATAAACTTGATGGGTTGATTGATGAAAAGCTCTATCTTGAAGAAATTCGAGAATACAAAAAACGTCAGATTGAGATTGCCGAAGAGATGAAGAATCATGAAAGAGCAGACCAAAACTTCTATATCACAGCGAACATGGTCATGAATTTAGCGGCGCGTGTCAGAGAAATCTTCGATAGTTCTGAAGTTGATGAAAAACATGAATTGTTGAATTTGGTGTTTCAGAACTTGAAATTAGAGGGTAAAAAAATGCTCACAGAAATCTGTGAGCCATTTTCTACTATGATTGGGTATCGCGAGGATCCAAGCAATTGGAGGTGGAGAGAATTGAACTCTCGTCCTTGGCAAACTACGAACTGACCACTACATGCTTATCGCTCTGTTAAACCCCTAGTCTCGATGCAGAGCGCCCCACTAAGACTAGTTCGTTTCATTTAATCTCGAAGTTAAGTCCCTAGAAACAGCGGAACTTAGTTCATACCAAGTAAATAACGATAGACTCTAAAACCCTCGGTCCAGTCTTAGACTATCGGACTGCTAGAAACTGTTAAGTTTTAAGCAGCGCGTTCGTTCAAATCTTCATCCACTACTGGAGTATCCATTACTGGTGTGAAGTTATGAACAATAATTTCGGCTTTTGTGCCATTTAATTGTTTTATCGGCTTTTTAAGGAGGCCAACCGACGTCCTCCGCATGCAATCAATTTTTCATTTCCTAGTCGAAACCGTAACACCCCCCTTGTTTACATCTCTATTATAGTAAATTTCACGTTTTCGAAAAAGAAGAAAGTGGTAAACTCTATCGCATTGGAAAAATTTTCCCCCACAAAACTTAAGCAAGATAAGATGATGTTTAAAGAACCTTCCCACGAATCACTCGACGAAAGAGAAAAGAAAATCCTGGCTTTTTGGCAAGATCAAGAGATTTTTGAGAAATCTGTTTCCCAACGCCGCCATTCTCCCCTTTTCACCTTTTATGATGGCCCTCCCTTTGCCACCGGAATGCCCCATTATGGGCATATTCTGGCCGGAACCATCAAAGATGTCGTCTTACGCTATAAAACGATGAAAGGATTCTACGTTCCGCGTCGCTTTGGTTGGGATTGTCATGGCCTGCCTGTTGAAAATGAAATTGAAAAGAATTTTGGCCTGTCTGGTGCCACCTCAATCGAAGAATTTGGCATCGCACGTTTTAATGAAGAATGTCGCAGCATCGTCTTACGCTATACACGCGAGTGGCAAGAGATCGTAGAACGGATGGGGCGCTGGGTAGACTTTGGCAATACGTATCACACCATGGATCGCTCGTTCATGGAGTCGGTCTGGTGGGTGTTTAAGCAGCTGTATGAAAAAGGACTGGTTTACGAAGGTTTTAAGGTCATGCCTTTTTCGGCTAAGTTGGGTACGCCTTTATCCAATTTTGAGGCTTCAGAAAACTATAAAGATGTCGACGATCCTTCCTTAACAGTCGCTTTTCAGTCGCGCGAAGCGGAGAATACTTACTTTTTAGCTTGGACAACCACTCCCTGGACGCTTGTTTCTAATTTGGCGTTAATGGTCAATCCTCTCATCGAATATGCTGAAATCATCGATCATGCGTCCAAACGTCATTTTATCTTGGCTTCTGCACGCCTTCCTGCGCATTATAAAAACAGAGAAGATTATACCCTTGTGAGGGTTTGTCCGGGCATTGAGTTGGAAGGTCAACGCTACATCCCGCTATTTGATTATTTTAGAGAGCGCGAGCGGCAAGGGGCCTTCCGCGTGATTTTAGAGGATTCCATTTCAATTGAAGAAGGAACGGGAATTGTTCAAACAGCGCCCGCTTTTGGAGAAGTGGACTTTTATGCGTGCCAACGGGCTGCGATCGATCCGGTTTGCCCT
>JAGVKY010000132.1 GCA_020050175.1 Parachlamydiales bacterium | reverse complement strand
CTCGCTGATGTCCTACTAGGTCTTAATAGAGAACTTTCTCGACTCGGCCATGATGTTGACATCTTTATCCCCAAATATGACTGCATGGACACATCTCGGATCGGGGATCTAAAAATTGATGGGGGTGAATTTAAAACCTACTGGAAGGGAGAGTGGTTCCCCTGTCTAATATGGCGCGGATGGGTAGAAAACCTTAAAGTCTATTTCGTCGATCCTCACCATCCCGATCTCTTTTTTTCTCGCGGGTGTTTCTATGGATGCGAGGATGACGCCGATCGGTTTCTCTTTTTTTCTCGAGCTGTTTTAGAGTTTTTAAAGACACGCCGGCTGAGCCCTGACATCCTGCATGTCCATGATTGGCAAACGGCGATCGTTCCTCCACTCTTGAAGGATGCTTATAAAGAGCAGGAACTGAAGAAAGTCAAAACAGTACTAACCATCCACAATCTGAGCTACCAAGGGATTATCGATCCCCTCACTTTCGACGCTGTCGGACTCGACAGCAAAAAATATCTAAATTGGAACGAATTACAAGACCCTAAAGAGATAAGCAAAATAAATCTCATGAAGGGCGGCATCACCTACACTGATTTCATCACCACAGTATCCCCAACATACGCCAAAGAGATTTTGACGCCGTTAGGGGGAAGCGGCCTCGATTCGCTTCTTCGATTTGAGCAAAAAAAGTTAAAAGGAATTCTTAATGGCATCGATCATGCGATTTGGAATCCAGAGACAGACCCCTTTCTAAAGGAACATTTTACCTCTAGAGAGTTTCCAAAAGATCCAAAGGATATACACACGATCGACAGGAAAGGATTCTTGAAAAAACTTTTAAGAGAAACACTCCGACTTAACGAAGCCTACAAGCCTATTGTCAGTTGCATCACCCGTTTAGTCCCCCAAAAAGGGATCTCTCTCATCAAACGGGCTTTAGTTAGAACATTAGAAAAGGGAGGGCAATTTGTCCTTTTAGGAACCAGCCCCATCCCTGAAATTCAGGCTGATTTCGAAAAAATTAAACTTAAGTATGCCAATATTCGAGACGTACACCTCCATCTTGAAGGAGATGAGTCTTTAGCCCACCTTATATATGCCGGCTCCGACATGATGATTGTTCCATCCATTTTTGAGCCGTGCGGACTTACTCAACTGATTGCCCTTCGTTACGGGACCGTACCCATTGTCCGTAATACAGGGGGCCTTGCTGATACCATCGAAGACATCGATTACTCGAAGGAACCGGTTGAAAAAAGAAATGGTTATCGCTTTGACTACCCAGACGAAAAAGGAATCGATTCTGCACTTGACAGGGCGATCGATTGCTGGTTCCATGACAAGGAAAAATGGCGCTCACTCGAAGTACGTGGGATGGGACTTGATACAACCTGGACCCATTCAACAAAAGAATATCTCCAAATATACGAGAATCTTTGTCAGGCAGCGCCATCTAATGTATAATACACGGGTTTATGGTTTTTAGTCTTCCGAATCTTCTAACACTTTTTCGACTGCTCGTTGCCCCCCTTTTTCTTTTTTTCTACAGCGGCTATATATCAACCAACATCGCTTTATTGCTTATTGCCCTTCTTGTGATGGCTGAAGTTTCAGATCTATTGGACGGCTATTTAGCTCGAAAATGGGGGCAAGTTACAGATCTCGGAAAAATCCTCGATCCATTTGCTGACAGCCTCTACCGGGTGACAGTATTACTCAGTTTGACCCTCCCGCCTGTTTCTCTGCCTGTCTACCTTATCCTTATTTTCTTCTATAGAGACTCTTCTATCAGCACACTGAGAACTGTCGTCGCTTTAAAAGGGGTAGCCCTCCATGCCCGTTTAAGCGGTAAAATCAAAGCAGTTTTACAAGGGAGTACAATCCTCGCCATCTCTGTCATGCTTTATTTTTTCTCAGCAGGCATGATGGAGCAAGAGACGTTGAGTTCGATTTCGACTCTTTTAGCTACTGGTGCTGCTCTCTATACTCTCTTTTCGGGACTCGAGTACTTTTTCTCGGCTAAAAACTAATTCTGATTCAGTTTTCTTTTCGTTGATATCAAAACTGATTTCATCTCGAAGGCGGAAGATGCCGTAAGAGTTAATGATGAGAAGGAGGACATTTGTCAAAGACATGACTGTCATCGCCACATAAAGATCGACAAAGGCAAAAGTGAAAAGAGTCACTGCTGCGTAGACGATAAAAAGAGGCTTGCCTGGACGGCCGAAGACAAATTCGGCACATTTTAATCCTACAACAAAGTAGGCATTGATGGTCGAATACCCTAACAAAAAGAGAAAGAAGGGCATGAAGTAATTCATGTAGGGGAAGTAATTCGAAAGGGCTGTCTGAACTAAAAGAGGTGTCTCAATAGGCTGGTGCCAGGTGTCTGTTACGATGATCAAGAAAAGAGTCGTCGTGCAAATAATAAACGAGTCCAAAAAGAGATCGAAAAAAACTAAAGAGGCCTGTCTTTCTGGGCGGTGGACAGACGATTCGCTATGGATAACAGAAGCATATCCAACACCCAAATCACCTGAGTAGCTCGCTCTTCGAATTCCATGGGAAATGGTAAACATGATCGAGCTGCCAACAAATCCCCCCACTGCTGCATGCCCGTTAAATGCTGAAGAAAAGACGGTGTAAAACACATGGGGTATCATGTCAAAATGCAGAATGAAAACCCAAATTCCCATCCCCACATAAAGAGTAACAAAGAGAGGGATAATCCAAGCGCTGATAGATCCCACCCTAGAGACGCCGCCAAGTCCTGCGTAGAGAACAAGACAGATCATCATGACAGTGACTATCGTCTTATCGATAAAAAAGTTCTGCGAAAGACTTTCAACAACAACACTGAACTGTAAGACTTCTACCCCGTAAACACAAAGGAGTAAGCAAACGATGTAAGGGACTGTCATCGTTTTAAAGACTTTCTGTAAAAAGTACATCGGCCCCCCTTTGTACCCAGTCTCGCCATCGCCTATCCGGAACTTCATCCCAAGAAAAACTTCGGCATACTTGAGCATCATCCCAAAAAGGGCCGTCATCCAAAGCCAAAATAGGGCTCCCGGTCCGCCCAGCTGGACCGCCATACAAACACCAACTACATTTCCTATCCCGACGCATCCACCAATGCAGGCAAAGAAAGCCTTCAAAGGATGGATCCCTTGTCCAGTCTGAGGAGTCCGTATTAAGGAGATAAAATTTCTAATGACTTGTGGGAAGCAGCGAATTTGGGCAAAACGGGAACGGAGCGTAAAGTAAATCCCAATGATCAAAATGAGGGGAAAACCGATATAGGACCAAAGACCATCCTCAACCGTTGCAATCAGAGAAAAAAAGAACTCAGAAAAAGACAAAAATCCCCCAGGGATAGGCTTAACATTATACTATATCTTTGAGGGTTAGGTCAAGGATCTGCACCAGAGAAAAAGCTGTTTTTTAGAAGAGATTTAGACTATTACTCGACGAAAACAACTTATTTCGAGTAAAATCACGAGTTATTATCTCGAGGAATTGTCGAAAGTGAAGAGAACTTACCAGCCCAGCAAGATTCGCAGAAAGAAAGCACACGGTTTCCGTGCGCGGATGAAAACAGCCGACGGACGCAAAATCATTAATCGCCGTCGTCGTCAAGGCCGCAAACAGCTTACCCGCGCTTAATTTTTTCAGAATATTCATTTAAGAGCCCTATTGAACTTTTCCTTTCCTAAGACGCTACGCATTAGAAAAAATCGCGAGTTTAAGCGCCTTTCTCAAAAAGGGAAAAGACTCTTTGGGGCTTATCTTGTGGCCGATTTTTTACCAGAGGGTCAGAGACCCCGACTCGGCATCACCGTTACAAAAAAATTTGGAAAAGCGCACGACAGAAATTACTTCAAGCGCTTAGTTAGAGAGGCATTTCGCCTTAACCAACACCTTCTCCCTATCCACCTATCTATTAATATTCGCCCGCAGAATAGGGGTCAAAAAGAATTATCTCTTGAGGCCGTCTCAAACGACCTCAAGAAGTTTTTTGTAACTAGTAAGTCAATACCTCGGCCTCAAGAGCCGCTTTCACTTCTACCAACTCCGGTGTAGCTGCATCAACTTGAGCAGCTAGAGCATCATCAGAAGACTTTGTCTCTTCAATAGCCACTGCTTGTTCTTTAACAATACCTTGATCAAGCACCACAGTCTCCTGTTGGGAAACAACAGGACCAGAAGCATAGTCAAAAGAACCTTCAATGCTTACTTTGCTTGTAAGGTTAGAAAGCTCAGAAGCATGAGAAATCTCAACAGAGACCTCTGCAGCTTTTGGCGTAGGTGATTTAAATTTTGCTAGATGAGGAGCAACAATACTATCAAGGTGGGCGGCATATTTTTCTGCACCACCGCTCTTATAACCAGATTCACCTAAAGTGGAGCCGCTGCTATCAACAACAACAATCGTCGGGTAAGAAGTGATATGGTATTTTTTGGCCAAAAACTTATTTTGTTCTAAAACATTTGAAGACAAACTTTTCTTTTTAGGAAAATCGACTTCAACGAAAATATATCGGTCGTTGGCAAGCTCATAAAAACTTTCAGTATTCAACACTTCTCGCTGAAGTTGAGTGCACCAACCACACCAATCGGAACCGGTAAAAAAGAGAAGGACTGGTTTACCTTCTTGTTTAGAGCGAGTCAATGCTTCATTATAATTGGTTGTCCAAGAGATCGATTTATATCCATTGGATTCGGCAGCCCCAAGTGATGAAACGGCTAAAGGGAAAGCGAAGATGAGAAGGAATAGAAGCCTGGTCAGCAAAGGTTTTTTCAAATTGAACTCCTTTTTTAGGGGTTGATGCTCATTAATATTTTACATTAAACTTTATAAAAATGCAAGAAAAATGGAAAACAATCGTCCTTCGCCATAGAAGAGAAAACCTAAGAAAATGCTCCCTTCAGCCTCTTGTTGGACACCCCGATTTGACCTTCATCAGCTACCCTTTTGCTGCAACCCTTCCCGCATTTAGAAAACACACTCTCATCCTCTCCTTCGATGGACCCCTCCTTTCGGAGAAAGACTCTCAGAGCGACCTTGTTTTGATCGACGCAACGTGGCAATTAGCAGCAAAAATGGAAAAAGGCCTCGCCCCTTCAATCAATCAATTTGAAAAAAGAAGCCTACCTGATACGATTCGGACAGCCTATCCTCGAAAACAGACGGGGTGCATAGACCCTTTAAGAGGGCTGGCATCGGTTGAGGCTTTATTTGTAGCTTTCAAACTTATGGGCCGTGAGACAACTGCTCTTTTGGACCACTATTATTGGAAGGAAGAATTTCTTGCTCTTAATCAATTTCTCAGGTAAGATTCTTAACGTTTTCCGGTATTGTCATGAAAGTTAAAGCCTCCGTCAAAGCCGATCCTTCCAAGGGCGACATCTTAGTTCGCCGGCAAGGACGTCTTTATGTCATTAACAAAAAAGATCCGAACCGCAAGCAGCGCCAAAAAGGGCCTGCCCGTAAAAAATAGTTTAAGGACCCCTAATGGCCAAAAAATCTTCCGTTGAAAAGCAAAAAAAACGGGAACTCATGGTAGCACGTATGTGGGACAAGCGGCAAAAGCTAAAGAGCCAAGCACGCGACCCCGATGCAAATGAAGAAGACCGCCATGCAGCTCGTGTAGCTCTCAATAAAATGCCAAGGAACTCATGCCCTATCCGCTTGCGCAATCGTTGCAAGTTGACGGGCCGTGCCCGTGGTTACCTCCGTCTTTTCGGTTTATCCCGTCTCTGCTTCCGCGAAATGGCCTCAAACGGCCTCATCCCTGGCGTTACAAAAGCCAGCTGGTAGCAACCAACTCAACGCTTACAAGCCCTTAGTTCCCACTAAGGGCTTTTTTCTTTCCACAAAAATCTTAGGCGTCTCCATAAGATATCCTGTGGGCTGGCGACCCTTCTATTTAAGGGATAATAAAATTTTAAGAAGCTCATCAATCTCTTGTATTTCGCCATACCTCTAGACGGACGAGTCTTCTAGATACATAAGGTGAGATTTTATTTCGAAAAAGCAGAGAGGAGGCCCGGAACGGAGCCGACTTTTTTCCAGTCTCTCCATTCCGGAGTCCAGACGTAAGTTTCCTCAGTGACATCCCCTTCCCAAAAGCGGCGCTGCATTTCGGAAAAAGGGAGAGGACCTTCGGATTTGCGCTCTTGTCCCAACTGGTACCAAGAAAGACTTTCGAAGGAGAGGTTGGAACTTTCTTTAGGTTGATCGCCTTTTGAAAGAGGCTTGACCTCGACAGTTTCGCCTTGAAAGATGTCCTCTGGAGGCTTTTCTGGAGATCCAGGCTTCTTTTTAACGGGGGGAAGAAGAGCTAAAATAAGGAGAGGGAAAAAGAAAAAGACGGTGGCAATCGTCCAGAAAATAGGGTCGCGCCCTCTTTTCTGAGCCAGACGCAAAGCGAGCCAAGCAAACCCAATTCTAATAAGAAGATCAATCCAAACTGACATCTTCAAGACATTGTAGCATATCGTCCGTTCTTCTAGAATTAAATCTTATGAGTGATCCAGTCAAAAACCGCCCTAAGGGTAAAACTGAGTTTGAATATCCTGAAACCCTCTTCGTGAGCGATATTGATAATAAGGTGTTTCAAAACCTTGTCGTCCGCTCTTTAGCTTCGATCGGAGGAGTGACCCTCGCGGAGGGAAATTTAATCGACAATCTACTCCACATCGCCAATCCCGAAGGGATCAGTGGTGTTGGAATCAACCAAGATAGCAAAAACCACACAGTCACTGTAAAAGTTGAGGTTTGCATCGCTTATGGACTCTCCATCCCTGAAAAAGTAGAGGAGATACAGGCCAAAATTTCCGAAGAAATTACCCGCTACACGGGACTCCATGTTTCACAAGTTCACGTTGTAATCAGAGACATTCTGCTCCCCTCGGATAATGAAACCACTGAGCGATTTAATGACCTATAAAATAGGGGGATGGGTCACTTTAGTGACCTCTTCGCTTCTCCTCCTCTTGAGTTTTTTTCTTTTGCTTTTGACCTGGTGGACTGCCAAAATGTCCACTTTCGTAGAGGCGCACCCCTATGCTTTTACTCTAACAGCTCTAGCCCTTCTATTGATCGCCGTCTTAAGCCTCCGATCGATGGAGAAAAGTTCATCCTCCTACACTTTAAATCTCACTAAGGGAAAGGCCACTTTTTCTGTGCAGGCCTTAAAAAAGGGGATTATTCAATTTTTGCAGAGAGAAAACCCTAATTACCAACTCAAATCCCTAGAGCTATTGGGTGGAGGACGCACCCTTCATCTCGTTCTAAACGGCAAGGAAGATCAAAAGGAATTTACCCCCCTCTTAGATCGACTCTCCTCCCTCCTTGCCGATCAATATGGCTTTGAAGGACAGCTTGAAGTCAGTTTTTGATTCATTTTCACCTCACATAAAAGTCGCACACGAAATTTTTCGTGAGCATTTAAACCCTGGCGATCATGTCTTTGATGCCACTTGCGGCAATGGAAATGACACTCTCCTTGCGGCTTCACTTGTATTCCCGAACGGAAAGGTGATGGCTTGTGATTTACAAGAAGAGGCCCTCCAAAAAAGTAAAACCCTTTTAGGCCCCCTTTCTCAACTGATCGATTGGAGGCTGGGTTCACACGCTGAGATTCCGTATGAAATCCCTAACCGTACACTTGCTCTCGCTATTTATAATTTAGGGTATTTACCTGGCGGGAATAAAACTTTTACGACCCAAAAAGAATCGACGATCGAAAGTTTATCGATCGTCCTAGAAAAACTGAAAGTTGGGGGAATCCTCTCGGTAACTACCTATTCAGCCCATCCTGGCGGGGAAAAGGAAGAGAGAGCGGTGGAGACTTTCTTAGCTTCGCTCGAGCGAAAAAAGTTTGGGGTAATCTCCTTTTCTTGGTCCAATCGACCAACGGCCCCAAAGCTTTTCTTAGTTAAACTCCTGGCTTAACTGACTGCCTCAGCTCGAGCGCCTTGAAAAAGAGCTTTATAGCAGAGAATTAAATGGTCTACCCCATTTCTTGCCCGATGAGGCTTTTTTTCCGGTGGAAGCTGGTAATACTTAGCTATCTCATCTTTTGAAAGACTCAACTCTTTTGGGAGTTCTTTTCTTTCTTCTAGTGAACGAGCCACTTGGGTCGCCCAAAACATCGAAGCGAAATCGAGCCAGTGGTAAGGCCATTTCAACCTCTCTTGTGTGTAGAGATCAACGAGCTGAGCAAAAAAACTTCGATCAAAGGCAGGATTTTGGCAAACATAAACGGCCTTACCTCTTTCAATCTTCCATTGGCTGAAAAGGCTAACAACCTGTCTGCCGACCTCAGCCTCTTCGACTCCCTGTGAGATTTCGCCCCACTGGAAGCCGTTGACCTCGATGCTGAAAGAATCTCTTTTTTCCCATACTTCATAAGGTTGCTTAACGACAGCTTCGTACGATCCAACCATTTCACCGGTAGTTGAGTCTATCGCCTTCATCGCAATTTCGATGATCCGATGGCGGGTGGGATCTAGACCTGTTGTTTCTAAATCCATGAAAAGAAGGATCATAGCCTTTGGGAGCCCCTTTCGATTAAAATAATAATTTTCACTAAATGCCAGACATAGGGGACAGAGAATTATATAGCAATAGTTCTTAAACAACATCTCGAAAATTTTTTGCCCCCCTCCTTCTCCAAAATGACCCGTAAGGTTAAAATTAAAAGTTCCTTTAGAAGGATTTCCCATAAAACAATGACAATGATCCATCGCTGCTTGAGACTTCTGGCAAGGTTCCGCCACCCCTATTCCTTACCCTGTGAAATTGGGAATGCATTAGGTCTCACTTTTTCCAATGCGCTTGGTTTCGACGAGCTTTTAAAAGAGTTGGAACAGGTCAATTTCGAATCACAAAGCCTTTACCGCGACATGCCAAAATGGGAAGTTCTCTCTCTTTTTGGCACTACTCCAAAGCTTGAGCATTTTGCCGATAGGACCTCCATCTCCTTTCCATTCTCCTACGGTTGGATCCAGTTTGATCTATTTTTTGATCGAACGACCAACGGACTTCGCCGAATTTTTCTTCACCATCCCAACCTCCCTCTTGGAACCTCTAAAGAGATCCGCTTGAAAAGAACCTAGAGAGAAGGTAAAATCATCACATTTTCGAAACGGATTTATCTATGGTACGGATCAGCAAACAGAGCGAGCGACGGGCTGTCTCTCCACGCAGGCCTTCAAAGCCCTCTACAAAAACTGGAAAATTAAAAGATAATATCAAAGGTGGCTTCAAGTCTCACGAAAATGCGGCTCCCGAAGAGCTTAAGAAAACTCTTTTCTTCCCCAAAATTAAATAGGTTCCTATGTCAAGACATCCCAGTTTTGGAAAATCAGGTAAAGGTGCTGCCAAGCGCAATGTCCTCAAAAGGTTTGAAAGAGTCGACGTTTTAAAAAAACTCGGCCGTTGGAATCCTGATGAGAAAAAGCGGGTCACAGGCCTACCAAAAACACCTGTCCTATAACTTTATTTAGGATGGCACCTCTTCGTGTCCTTGTTTATCAAAGACAAAAAGACTTAGTCATCTCGGCGTCACAGGTTAAAAAAATTGTAACCCACCTTCTAACAAGAACTAAAAAATCTTGTCACGAGGTGGTTTTTTCTTTTGTCGGGAAAAGAGAGATCTCCGGCCTTCATGCGACCTATTTTAATGACCCGACTCCCACCGACTGCGTCACTTTCCCGTGCGACGCTCCGGGAGAAGGTGGATACACCTTTTTAGGTGAAGCCTACATCTGCCCAGCCGTTGCCATTGAATACAGCCAAGCTCGAAATAGCGACCCTTATAGGGAAGCTACTCTCTATATCGTACATACACTGCTCCATCTTCTTGGTTATGACGATATCATGAAAGAGGACCGGAAGAGGATGAGACAGGCCGAACGGCGCTGGATGACCTTTCTCGACCAAGAATCGCTTTGCTTAAAATCGCCAAAAACTTTTACAAAATAGAGAATGTCTGTTTCTTTTTGGCTGCTTCTAACTTTTATTCTGCTTATAGGCTTTTCTTCTCTCACGGCCCTGACAAACGCCTTGAGGAGAATCCATAAGAAGGATTCCAAAAGAGGGTGGAAAAATCTTGATCGAACGTTTTTTTACCGATCGATCCATCAGTTTCTTTTTCCCCATCACTCCTTAAAAGGGGTCTTTTTTGCCTGTTTTGCCGCTCAATCGTGGGTGAGGATTGCTTATGGTGCCGCCCTTGGTCTACTCACTGTCGCTATTTTAGAAGAACTTCATCACCCCTTCCCTGTAGGGGTTGAGGTTCTTTTAGTCGGCCTTCTTTTCTTTGTTTCTTATTTTTTGGGAGATTTTCTTCCGAAAACAATCGGTATTCGCTACCCTGAAAGGACGATTCAAGCTGTTGGCTTTATTGCCTCCATTTTCTTGATCCTATCGCTCCCCTTCTTCCTTTTATTTCTCCTCCTTTTTGGTAGAACAAAATCGGTCCAAGGCGCCCTCAAAGATCGAGACAGCACTACTCTACCTGACATTTTAGAAGATTCGGGCGAAGAGGAATCTTTACAGCCTGAAGAGAAGAAAATTTTCCAATCGATAGTCTCTTTTAGAGACCGTATTGTACGGGAAGTGATGGTCCCTCGGATTGACACTTTCTGTTTGCCTGCGACCACCACCATCCGTGATGCAGCCACCTTTTTGCAAAAAGAGGGCTACAGCCGTACGCCAGTCTACCGCCAAAGTGTCGATGAAATCATCGGGATCTTGATGTACAAAGATATCATGGCGAAATACATGGATTACCAAACCACACGGGAAGAATCGATCCTAGATGCCCCTATTGAAACTATTTTAAAACCCGTCCTTTACACTCCTGAAACCAAAAAAATTTCGGTTCTCTTACAAGAGTTTCGAAAAAAGCAGACACATCTCGCCGTCGTTGTAGACGAATATGGAGGGACCGAAGGAGTTGTAACCATCGAAGACATTTTGGAAGAGATTGTCGGCGAAATTGAAGATGAATATGACGTCGAAACCTCTCTTTTTATTGCTAATCCTGATGGGAGCTTTATTGTTGACGCTAGGATGAGCATCTACGATCTAAAAGAGCGGCTTGGGATCGAAATTCCCGAAAGTAACGATTATGATACTGTAGGTGGATATCTATTTACTCTAACAGCCTCTATCCCTCCTAAGGGTTATAAGGTTCTTTTAGATGACTGTTCTTTGGAGGTTTTAAGCTCTTCTGAACGAAATATTGGAAAAGTTAGGATCACAAAGCGGCCCCAATAGCCGCTTGAACAAAAATGTCTCTTTTTCTTTTGGCCCTACTCTCTTTTTTAACGGGCATTTTAGCCATGATGGCCCTCCCTTTTTTTCAAAATCGGCAGGTTAACAGGTGGAAAAAAACGTTGGCTAACGACCTTATCAAAGATCACAAAAGGATTTTTGAAGAGAGAGAACAGGCGCTCGAAAAACAAAAAGAGCTGCTCGAAAAAAAAGAAGCTAAACTAAAGCACGCTGAAAAAGAGCTTGCGGATCTCGAAAAGAAACGGAAAGAACTTTTAGGTGGAGAAACCGAAGAGGTTAAAAAAAGACTTTTGCGCTCTCTAGAAGAGCGCGTGAGGAAAGAGAACCAAAATTATTTAGGTCAGTTAAGAAGCGAAAGCCGGCATGAAGCAAAAAAGATTCTTTTAAGCGCTTTACATCGCCTCTCGCTCCCTGAACTTATTGCCGCCTCAAAGGAGAAGATTCTCTTAAAAGAGGAGGCTATGAAGGGAAGGATTGTTGGCCCAGAAGGAAAAAACATCCGGTTTTTAGAAGAAAATCTTAAGGTAAAGCTCATTTTAGATCAGGAACCCTCTATTTTAATCCTCACCTCTTGGGATCCTGAAAAGAGAGCCTTCGCAAAAAGG
>JAGVKY010000018.1 GCA_020050175.1 Parachlamydiales bacterium | reverse complement strand
TGCTCTTCCGATCTAAATTTTTAAGTTATTCTCAGAAGTAAGATTTTTTCTTAATAAATAAATGATTGAAATTCAGCATTTTATTTCTTTCCTTGAATTAATTTTAATAAAACTAAATGGTCGGATTTAAGAAGCCTTACTAGTTCATGCGTAGGTCTTCACCTAACAAAAAAAGGAGCCGTTTTATGAAAAGTTTATTAACACTCGGTGCAGTTATCGTTGGTCTATTCACAATTTCTGGGGCTAATGCTCAGTGTGGAGCCGGTGGCTGTGGAGTACCTGCACAATCTTGCGCACAACCTTGCGCACCAAGCGAACAACCAACAGGCGATTGCTGGTGCAAATTTGTTCGTTATAACCCTAGCTACTACTCTGTACCACGTTGCGTAGAAGAAAGAATTCCTTGTACAAAGAAAGCATGTCGTATGATCACAAAGACTTACGACGTACAACGCTGCAGAATGGTTCCTGAGTACTTCTCAGAAACATACTGCTACCAAGAACCAGAGTACTATGATGTACCTGATTGCAAAATTGTTCAAAGAACTGTTTATGATCAAAAATGCCAAATGATTCCAGAATACTTCTGGAAACAAACATGCAACAATCCTTGTGCAGCTGCTCAACCAGCTCCTTCAGGATGCGCATCACCATGTGCTCCATCATGTGGTTCTGATCAAGGTTATAGCAACAACGGTCAAGGTTACAGCAATGGATCTGCTCGTGGCATGAACCAAGGAATGATGAATCAGGGAATGATGAACCCAGCAATGGGCTCACGTTCAATGAGATAATCGCTAATCTCACTACAACAGGTCAGTTTCGGCTGGCCTGTTGTTTTTTTGATAAGAAACAATCCACTCAACAATCACCTTTGCCACTTTTTCGTTGATGGTAGGGACTTGAAGGATTTCTTCAATCGTTGCCTTTAAAAGACGGTCGACACTTCCAAAATGGATAAGAAGGGCCCTCTTCCGCTTCGGTCCAATTCCTGGAATCTCATCTACTGCACTTTTAGTTAAACTTTTCGAACGCCCTTTTTTATGGAGCTTGATAGCTACCCTATGGGCTTCATCTCTCACTCTTTGTAGGAAATGGAGAAGGGAAGAGTGCCTCTCTAAAAGAATAGGATCTTTTAGACCTGGAACAAAGACCCCCTCTTGAGACATCCCTTTGTCATGTCTCGCCTCTTCCTTAACAAGCGAAATCAGATCCACAGTTGTGATCTCAAGTTCTTTCAAAACAAGTTGCGCTTGCGAAAGCTGCCCTTTCCCTCCATCTACGATAATGAGATCGGGAAGTTCTTCTTCCTCTTTCCCTTTTCTGTAGCGTCTCTCCAAAACCTCTTTCAAAGCCTGGTAATCATCGCCTGCTGTTGTGGAACGGATTTTATAGGTCCGATAACCCTTTTTATAAGGCTCTCCTCCCCTAAAAGTAGTCAGGGAGGCTGTGGGGAAAGCTCCTGCCATATGAGAAGTATCGAAACATTCGATATGGTAGGGGTAATTGACCAAATGAAAAAGCTCCTGCATCTTCATGAGAAGTTTTTCTCTTTCAGCCTCTTTATTCCTTTTCTGCTGAAAGGCTTCGAGCGCATTTTCCCGAGCCATTTTAACTAAAACAGCCTTATCCCCTTTTTTCGGCATTAAGATGTTCGGATACAGCTCGAAAAGAACTTGAGAAGGCTCAAGGGGGACTAAAATAACATCTGGCGGAGCGAAGCTCGAATAGTATTGAGAAAGGGCCGATTCTAATAGCTCGTTATCTTCGTCCAAAACATCCTGAAAAGGATAATGAGAAGCTGAACTAAGCTCCCCTAAAGAAAAATGAAGACGCGTTAAAACTCCGCTTTCAGCCTCTCGGTAAATGCCCCAAACGTCTAGGTTGTCCTCTTTTGTGAGGTGAACATGTTGCTTTTCGACCGATTTTTCGATCGCCCGAATTTTATCAAGAATTTCAGCTGCTTTTTCAAAATCAAGAGCTTCAGAGGCAGCCTCTAACTCGTGCCAAAATTTATCGATCACTTCTCGGTTATAGCCGCGGATAAAACGGATCGCCCTCTTAAGTTCGTCATGGTAAGCCTCTGACGTACATAATCTGACACAGGGTGCCATGCACCGCTTCATATCATAAAGGATGCAAGGCCTGACCCTTCTTGCTAATTCCTGATCGGAGCACTGCCTCAATTTAAATAATCGATGCACTTCATCCAGCATTTTTCTCGCCTGAAAAGCACTTGGATAAGGACCATAAAGGGCCTCTCCCTTTTTAACCTGATCCCTTGCTCTGACCAAGGTAACAGCTGGCCAAGGATTTTGGTTATTGACCTTGATCGCGACAAAGCTCTTGTCATCTTTGAGAAGGACATTATAGGGAGGCTTGTACTTCTTAATGAGGTTGCTTTCGAGAAGAAGCGCCTCTTTTTCACTTAAGACGACAAGCGTCTCAATTTCCTCTACCTTTTTCATCAGGTAAGGAATTTGAGGACGGGTGTCGGTCAGGGTGATGTATTGCCGGATCCGATTTTTTAAGTCTTTCGCTTTGCCGACATAAAGAACCGTGTTCCCTTTGCCACGCATCACATAGACGCCAGGCTTAGCTGGATATTCCGAATTTTGCATCCTGGTACGCCAATTGACCGCAAGCGGCAGCTATATCAACACCTTTGGTGTAACGGCAAGTGTTATTGATCCGGCAACCATAAAGAACGGAGCGGAACGCTTTGATCTCTTTGCCTGATGGTCTGCTTAACCTCATGCCAGGAATTGGATTGTAAGGAATCAGATTAACCGTGCACTGCTTACCTTTTAAAAGATTTGAAAGCTCAAAGGCGTGATCAGGATGATCATTGATTCCCTGGAGAAGGGTGTATTCGTAGGTGATATCTCTTCCTGTCTTCCGATGGTATTGGTCCATTGCCTTTAAGATATCCTCAAGGGGATATTTTCTCGCATATGGGATGATTTTTTTGCGGATCATTTGATTAGGGGCATGCAGCGATAGAACGAGATTAACTTTGAGTCCCTCATTCGAAAGTTTTTCGATACCCTCGATCACTCCGACTGTTGAAACGGTGATCCTACGATCAGCAAGGCCCAAACGATCTTCTGAAGTTATCAGGCGGATTGATTCGAGCACATTGTCATAATTTTTGAAAGGTTCCCCCATTCCCATGTAAACCACATGAGAAACTCGCTCCCCTTTCTCTTTTAAAATAGAATCGATCCCGAGCACCTGGTCATAAATCTCAGCGGAAGAGAGGTTTCTAAAAAAGCCCATTTTTCCCGAGGCGCAAAAAGCGCAAGCAGCGGGGCATCCAACTTGTGAAGAAACACAAACAGTTCTTCTGATGCCGGAGATAATCAGAACCGACTCGACTCTTTTACCATCTGGCAGTTCCCATAAAAATTTTACGGTTTCCCCATCTTCTGAATCAGCTTTTTTTATCAGTGTCAAAGAAGAAAAAGAAAAACTTTCGCATAACTTCTCTCGCAAGGCCTTAGGTAGATTTTCCATCTTTTCAAACGAATGGACCTTTTTTTGGTAAACCCATTCCCAGATTTGCTCAGCCCGAAATTTAGGCTCACCGAGCGTTTCAATAAAAGAAAATAGGTCTTTTTTACTAAGACTAGAAAGCAGTGTCTTTTTCATGTGTAAAAGTTTACCATAAGCTATCAAAAAAATTGACACATAATTTTTAGAAACAGTAAAATTAGAGCATAACTACCTCTAAGGAGAACCAATGAATTTGATCGTTCTTTTTACCCTCGCTGCTTCCTTGATTGCAGCTGGCGATGGAGAAGAAACATCTAACGACCTTGTTGCCTGTCCTTCGGAAAAACTCAATGCGTTAAGGGCAAAGTTAAAAGCCGACCAGGGATTTCAAATCTCTTGCGAAGGTAAAGAACACAATGATGATCAGGTTCTCTCCTGTGAGAAGTGCAAAAAGTCTCTAGCTATAAAGCCAAAAGAAGAGCTGATAGCTGCTGGATGCGAAAAATGCGCCAAACCGCCAAAACAGCCAACTTCAGAAAGTTAATTTTAGGAGCTGGTTCCAGCTCGTAACATCAATTTAAGAGCCGCTCCAAGCCCAAAATGGCGCCGGACGGCTCTCCATTTTTCTTTAATCCTCACCCACCTCTCCCCTTTTCTCTTCAAACGAAGCGGCATATCTGTTACCACACGGGTCGTCACTGCAAAAACATTTCCTTTTAGCTTCGAAAGGCGAGACAAAAATTCAAATCCACTCTGCAGATGGTAATCTGTCGAAAAAGTCCCCGCTCTTTTAAAAGCCTCAATCGAAAACCAGCAAGCCTCAAAGGAAGTAGGAGTAATGCCCTGCGCCAAAAGCTCTTGATCGAGAGGATTCAATATCAGTTGATTTTCTCCCCGGCGCACTCTCTTTAAATAGGAGGAATAGACAAGCAATGGATGCTCTGCCTCCCGAACAAGGCGCATCATATGCCGTAAAGCCCTTGGAAAAAGATAGGTCGTTCCCGGCTCCAAAAAACTGAGGTAATCTCCTTTTGTAGCCATGAGTCCCCTGTTCCACATTTCCGAAAGGGCGTATTGAGAGACAGACAGTATCCTTATCTTTTCGGACCGGAAGCTTTTAGCAATTTCGAGCGTCCTATCTGTTGAATGGGCATCGATGATCACAATTTCAAGATGGGGATAATCCTGAGCCAGGAGACTTTCCAAGGTAAAAGCAATTTCCGCCCCATGATTTTTCGTTGGAATCACAACCGATACTTTAGGAAAGGCCTCTAGCGGAAGGTTTTCCTCATCGCCCCTCAACAACTCCCAAACACTTTCGCTATGCTTTAACTGACCCATATTCACTAAAACTAAGTCCGACTCAAATTAAACGCAAAGACGCAAAGAAACTTCGACCCGCAAAAAAAATCCTGGAAGGGGAAGCTTCTTTGCGTTTAATTAAAATCGATCGCTTGTGAGATTTAAATTCGTTTAGCTTTAATGTTAATAATTTTTTAAAGGAGGGTGGGAAGGGAGGGAGGAGAGCGCCTGAGAGCGTCGAAGCGGCGGGCAAGCTCGAGGGCTTCATCGTCAGAAAGGGTTCCTGACTGGAGTTTTTCACGAATCTCTTCCCTCTCGAATAGCCATTCCCGATCGAGAAGTTTTTTAATGGCTAAAGGGTAAAACTCTTTGCATTTCTCAAAATCGACTTTTCGTTTCATTAAGTCGGAAAACAGCTCTTCTTCTTTCTCACTTTCGAAGTGATAGGCCACTTCTAAAAGGGAAAATGGGAGGTTTGCTTCATGACGCTTTTTCCCTTCTCGAAAAAGGCGGAGCATAAGAGGATTCCGAAAAAAACTTTCCTGGAGGAGTTGATAGGCAACCCCAGTCCATTCTCTTTTTTCGATGCGGAGGAGCCAAAGGAGAAGATCCCCTTCAAGGATAAGATCTGGATCGATGGTGAGCTCACCGACAGGTTCTAAACGGCGATACCGAAAAGAAGGCAAATAACCAGGGACGGCACCCACTAAATTTTCTGAAATGCCGGCGAGGAAAGCGAGTTTTTTTAAACTCTCATGAACCATAAGAGGAGAGTTCCACGTTTTTATCTGCTCACTTAAAGTCGTGACAAAACGACTTTTAACAGCAGGAAGAGTTAGATCTATTTCCCCTTTAGCTCTGTGATAAAGGAAAGTGAGATAATCTTCGGCTTTTTCAAGCAGGTCAACAAAAGGCTCTATCCCATTTTGCCTGACAAAGGAATCGGGATCATCGCCTGGCGGTAGGGGTGGGATCCACACCTCTATCCCCTCTTTTTGAAACAGATCTCCCACTTTTTTAGCTGCTTCAATCCCAGCCTTATCTCCATCAAAGGCTAAGTAGACCTCGCGTACACCCAATCTTAAAAGTTCTCTCACATGGCTTGCACCAAAAGCAGTTCCGAGAGAAGCAACAGTCAAATCAAGCCCCCCTTCCATTAACCGAAGAGCGTCTAATTGCCCTTCAACAATGATCGCCTTTTGCTCTTTCGCGATTCTACGGCGAGAATAGGACATTCCAAAAAGAAAATTCGATTTTTTAAAAAGAGGAGTCTCCTGAGAATTGATGTATTTTCCTCCAAAAGTTTCTTCTTTAAATTTCCGTGCCGAAAATCCTACTACACCGCCTTGCGGCGTCTGGAGGGGGAAAGTGATCCTATCGATAAAAAAATCTCTATGCTTACCATTCTGGGTGGTCGTGACAAGTCCGCCCTCTTCCAAAACTTCGCGAGAAAAACCCTCCCCGCCTAATAATTTTAAAAGAAAAGCTGGATGTTCGGGGGCATAGCCGATCCCAAATCGCTCGATCATGGCGACCGTCACACCCCTGTTTAAAAGGTAGTTTAAGGGCTCTCTTCCTGCTGAGCTCTGTAAGAGCATCGTCTGATAAGCTTTTGCGGCAAGAGCATGGGCTTCAAGAAGTTTTTTCCTTTGCCCTCCATCCTCTTTTCCTTCAATCCGCTCGAGGGGCACTTGGAATCTTTCGGCAAGCGATTCGACTGCTTCGGTAAAACTTAAACCTAAAAAAGTTGTAAGAAAGGCGATCCCATCACCATGAGCCCCGCAGCCAAAGCAATGGTAATGGTGACTCCCCCTTTGGATCGAAAAAGAGGGACTCTTCTCTTCATGAAAAGGACAGAGAGATTTATAGGCAGCACCAGCTGGTTTTAGATCTATATGGCTGCGGAGAAGCTCAACTAGATCAACTTTTTCTCTTAGTCGATCGAGGGAATCTCTCGTGTAGAGAGGCACGAGATCACCAAGGGTTAGTCAGATTATCCATCAATTCATCTTCTTGCCGACTTGGATAGTTCGGCTGATCATCCCAATACCCGTCAATGTCAGCGTCATAGTAGGTATCATAGCAGCAATCATCATCATCGTAATCGCAGTCATCATCGTAACAGGCGTAAGGATCTGGAAACGCCTCATCGACAGAAAGTGCCATATCATCGGCAATGAGAGGGAAGACGAAAAGGAGAGAAAGTAGAAAACGCATATGTCTTGATTTTCACTCTCCTACTCTTAAATCTCAAGTGAGAGGTGGGGGAAAATTAACTTTTAATGTCGAGAGCAGCTGATATTCAGAGGAAGTTGGATCTAGATTGGCAAGATAGCAGGATAGATTGGTCAAGAAAAAAACTAATTGATCTCGATTTTGAAAGCGAAATTGATAAGCAATTTTTTCAAATATTTCCATTTCTTCCATTCCTGAGACCACATTTTGAGGGTCCCGTTCTTGTCCTACAAAAGTTAGAGCTCCAATAAACCCTTGTGCTTCTTTCAGCCACTGCTTAGGCCCAAACCCTTTATCAACTAAATTCTTAAGTAGAGTTTTTGCATGGGGGTTGCCTAAGAGTGAAGAAATGGTCAAAAATTCAATCTCTTTTTGAGATAATAGTTGAGGATGGCGAGAAAAAAACTCGATTTCTCCTAGTGGATGCAAACTTCCAAAGGAGAAAAAACTCAAAAGAATGGAAAGAAAATTTTCAAAACGATT
>JAGVKY010000204.1 GCA_020050175.1 Parachlamydiales bacterium | reverse complement strand
ATCCGGATCGTAGCGATAGATCTTGAATTGGACGGTACGGTTCGCGTTCGTCATCGTCGGTTCCTTGTCAGTAGGCGCGCTTCTTGAGCTCGATGGTATCGACACTCATCGTCAAAAGGAGCGTTGAAGCTCCCATCCGGGCAGCAGAAAGGGCGGCCTCGCAACCTGCGTGGCCCGCCCCTATTACAATAACATCAAAGTGTTCCGGATATCGCCAAGGCACTAAAGCTTAGATTTAGCGGTTTTTGTGACGGTCGCGGCGGCTCCGTTTTTTTCTTTTATGCTTCGCGATTTTGTATTTACGTTTTTTCTTAACTGATGACATAGCAACCTATTTCGAAAGACATGAAAGGATACAAAGAAAAATCGAAAAAGTAAATGCAGCTGTGAGAGTATGTTATGAACGCTCGCCTAAATAGGGCATTTTTTCGAGAGAATTTCTCCAAAACTCGGGATGGTAGGCTTTAAGAGCCCGGCTGACAGCCTCATCGCCAACTATTTTTTTCACATGGCCATTCATCCATTTGATAAACGAGCCTTGTGAAATTTTATTAGAAAGATTTTGAAAAATGGCATCAGCATTTTCCCATCTTTTTTCTCGGATGGCAATATCTAGCTGATTCATGGGGACAACAAATTGATCTCTTCGATAAACGTCAAAAAACCAAAGAATATGATCCCTGTGCAAGGGATTGATGTCAGCAATAGCCAACTTTAAGACATTCTTTTCTCGTTGAAACTCCTCCCCAAGAACTTTACCTATCGCAAAGTAGGTCGGATCGGTAGCTCCTGGACGAAGTTCAATAGGACGATCAAAACCAAAAGTGGTCGGTTCGTCCCCTTTCCAAAATTTTTGTAGTTTAACCCTTTCGGGAGTTAACTCATTGCGAACTCTCTTATAAAGGATTTCCTTAAATTTTTCGAAGGAGGTCGATAGATAGCTCATCCATTTCACCACTCCTTTAGGTTCAGGAGGGGGAGAAAATTCTGGAGAATAACCATTCTTTCTGACGGGTGGGAACATCTTAAACCTCTTCTTTAGTACTAAAGGAAGAGGGTTAAGATTTTTCGATGATCTAATTAATCTCTGCATAAGAAGGGGCAGTTCCACCTATCAATGACAAGTTCGCAAACTGCGCAAGTTCCTTACGGTAAGTAAGATGAACGCTTCCGATAGCCCCATGGCGGTTTTTAGAAATAATCAATTCGGCCTGACCTGGCTTGTCATGGGGATCGTAATACTCTCTTCTAAGAAGGAACATCACGATATCAGAGTCTTGCTCAATCGAACCCGACTCCCGAAGATCACTCATCTGCGGCCTATGGCCTGTCCTTTCTTCAACCTTCCTTGACAGCTGAGAGAGGCAAAGGATGGGGATATTTAACTCTCGCGCGAGGTTCTTTAGCATCCTCGAGATTTCGGAGATCTCATTCTGCCGGTTTTCCTGCGTTCTAAAAGAACCTGAACCGGTCAAAAGCTGCAAATAGTCGATGATGATGAATTGAACACCCCAACTCTCTTTCATCCTTCTGGCTCTCGCGCGCAAATCGGTCACTCGAAGGCCGGGCTGATCATCAATCACAAGGGTGTGTCCTTCCATCCTTTTTACCGCTTCGACAATCTGTTGGTATTCGTAGCCGTTCAAGGCCCCTGTTTTAATCTTGTCCGATTCGACATCAGCTTGAGAACAAACTAAACGATGGACGAGCTGGTCAGCGCTCATCTCTAGAGAGAAAATGCCTACAGGGGCTCCATGTTTAAAACAAACATTTTCAGCCATGTTGAGGGCAAGAGCGGTCTTACCCATCGCCGGCCTTGCTGCCAAAATGATGAGATTGGAGGGGTTTAATCCGTTGATCATCTTATCGAGATCATGAAAAAGTGTAGGAACTCCAGTCACCACCCCTTTTTGAGGGCCATCAATTTGGTAACGAGCCTGCTTCTCCTCCAATTCTTTAATAAAAGATATTTTAGACTCAGATTTGGATCCTTGCAGGATATCAGAGAGAAGTTTGCCCGCAATGGGATTAGCCGATTGGCTAATTTCAAAAAATGACTGCTGCGCTTCATCGAGAGCTTGAGAGACATCATCTGGTTCATCCAGTGCTTTTCTCTCTACTTTTTGAGCGGCTTGTATCATCCGCCGGAGAATCGCCTTATCTTTAACGATTTCAGCATATTCATCGATATATGAGGATGTACCAGCATACTGCGCAAGTGTGGTGAGGTAGGCAACTCCCCCCACATCTTTTAGCTTCTCTATCCGTTTTAGCTCTTCGGCAACAAGATGGAGGTCGGCGGGCTTATCCTGGCAGTAAGCCGCTTTGAGCACCTGGAAAATGGTCCGGTGCTCTGAATGGTAAAAATCGCCCTCGTCAAGAAGATCACTTCCGACATTCAAGCTATTGATGCTAGTTAACATACAACCCAAAACCATCATTTCTGATTCTTTGGAGTGCGGAGGGACTTTGACAGTATTGTGGTGCTCTGACATAGATAGCATAGGATACCCTAACTCCTTATGGTGAATGCAAGAGTTGTAATTGTCGGCGGCGGTTTTGCCGGGTTAAATGCTGCAATCGGTCTAAAAAACGGCCCTTTCGATGTGATTGTTATCGACAAGATGAATCACCACCTCTTTCAGCCTTTGCTCTATCAAGT
>JAGVKY010000099.1 GCA_020050175.1 Parachlamydiales bacterium | reverse complement strand
CAACAAAGGTGGCCTCTTTTGCTCCCCGACTTAAAGCCTCCAATCCAATAGCCCCACTTCCTGCGAAAAGATCGAGGACCTTCGCTCCTTCAATTTCCCCTTGGCAAATATTAAAAAGCGCCTGACGCAGCATCCCTGAGCTTGGTCTTGTTGTCGACCCGCTAGGCGCTACTAGTTTCCGCCCCTTAAATGTCCCCCCAAAAATCCTAATCATCGCACCACATTCTTCTGATAATAAATCATTCCATAATTCCCTTATGAAAAAAATATCACATTAAATTTTTACAACCACAGAGAGACTTTATCTGATTGTAATAACCCTAGAAACAATTTTGATTTAGATTAAATAAATGAGAATTTAAAATTAAAGCTTTCTAATTTTTTAAAAAAATCAAAAAATTTTGGTTCGGACGTTTTTTATTAGGGGATGACGGCGAAGGGGATATCGCGGGTGGCGCCGCCAAGTTTGATGCGAAAGACATATTTGCCAAAGGGCCAGCCATTTGCCGGGGCGTTGTAAGAGAAGGAGACCCGGTTTATGCCCTCTTTTGGAATTTTTGTAGTGAGGGGGTAGGTCGCAGCTCCCGACTCGGGATGGATGAGAACAATATCTAAAGGGACATTGGTCGTTGCTGTTTCAAGGAGGACCGAAAGGTGAAGGCGATCGACAGAGTGGGAGATTTCTTTGAGAGGGACTTTGATCTTCCCCTCTTTATCGAGTTCTAATCCTACGGATCCCTCAATGATTTCATTCTTTCCCTCTTTTAGGGGAGTTTCAGATTTGGTAGCTGGGGTCAAAAGGAGATATAGCCCCTCGATTTTCCACCCCTCGTTTTCTTTTCTTAACCCAAAATCGAGAGGCACACGCTCTCCATTGACATCAAGAAGGAGTTTGACAAATCCCCGATTGCCATCGATGTAACCATCAACTGCTGAGGAACTTGTTTGAAGAGCGAATACGGGTCTTTCGTTGATAAAAGAAGTAAAAATTTCAAGAGGGGTCTCTTTTTGGAATCCAGAAGAGGTCTCATTTTTGTAGGCCTCTTCAATTTTTCCTTCTCTCAAATTGGCAAGAAATCTGTTGGCCACGTCTGTAAGTTCATTAAGGGCATTTAAGTCCCGAAGATCGTGGTTGGAAGAGGCTTGATTAAGAACAAATCCCAAAATTTTCCATTCACCCTCTTCTTGGGACAAGGTGAAATGAACAGGGAGGGAAACCCCTTTTTCCTCTACTAAAATAGGAACGATGGCTACATCGCCCTCAAGGACAGGAATGCCAGGGTCAAGTTTTGTGAAATGGCTAAGAAGGGGATAGTCAGTGAGGAAAATGACAAATTTTTCGTAAGGCATCGCCTCTTTGAAGCCCTTTGCAACATCTTCGTAAGCTTCTTTTGCTTCCCCTTTGTTGATTTTTTCTAAGAAAGCAACAGCTTTTTGAATCAGAACTTTTTGTTTGCTAGCCTCTTCTGGAGTGAGAGAGTTCTCTTGGCCGAGCAAGTAGTATCCTCCGAACGCCAAAATGGCAAGGATAAAGGCAAATACAAAAGGAAACCATAGCTCTCTCCATAAAGAAAAACTGTTGTCTTTTTCCCGGGACAAAGGGGCCTCCTCAATTGTAGATAAAACAGCAGACTCTCAGGTTTAGCAGTTTTTTTCTAGCTTGATCCTTATGTTTGCATCGGATAGTACATATTTTAGTTAAGAGGCGGACAAGTATGATTAAGTTGTGGGCAATGGCGGCAATTTTAGGGTTGCCTCTAGGACTTGCTGCTCAAACTTGGAACACTGAGGCGAGGGTAGGATATTTTCTTCCCTCCTCTTCAATTATCAGGAAGCTGTTTCCCAAAGGGTGGATGGACTATGCCATCGAAGGATCTTACCGACTGGAAGATACGAGATGGTGTGCTTGGGGCAACCTGGGCTACGGATTTAAGCAGGGCCATTCTATTCCTTTGTATAACAAGAAAAGCCTTTGGATTGTTCCCATCAGTTTAGGCCTCGCAGGATCGTTTGAGTTTCCTGTGATCCCTCTTACGCTTCGGCTAGGGGTAGGGGCAAGTTACTCTTGGCTCGGTACACATAATCAGAGTGATATTGTGAAGAGTAAAGTGAATAAAGGTGCCTACGGATTTGTCTTTAAAACCAATCTCCATTACCTCTACTGGCGCTCTTTTTATGCGAATGCCTTTGCTGATTATTCCTACACACTCTTCAATCATGTCAATAGCGATGGTTGTATCCAAAGGTACAAACTCAACCTCAGCGGCGTGAGAGTGGGTCTTGGTTTAGGTGTAGAATTTTGATCGCTATTTCCTTGCTGGATTTTCATTTAAGGATCATGGAGAATATAAGCTTCCATTAAAGAACTACTTGATCAAAAGGACGCCTTTCAGGTAGTTACTTTATTTTACGACTTAAGGAGTAGGTATGTTGCGGGTTTGTGTGTTGGGGCTAATGTTGATGTTGCCTCTGGGATTGAGTGCGCAATTTTGGGAAATAGCAGCACGCGCAGGCTATCTTTATCCCTCTTCACGCCTTGTTAGAGAAATTTTCCCCAAAGGTTGGGTGGAGTATCAGTATGAGGGTTCTTATTACTTTAGCGGACCATGGAGCGCATGGGCTAACGTAGGCTACGGCTACAAAAAAGGGCATTCTCTTGGACTTCACGAGAAAACGAGATTGTACCTTGTCCCCGCAAGTATTGGTGCGGCTTGCTCTCTTCCGCTAACAAGCGATATCTATTTTAGGTTAGGCCTTGGCGGTTCTTATTCATGGCTGAATACTCGAAATAATAACTCGTTTGTTCGCAAACACTTAAATAAAGAATCTGTCGGTTGGGTAGCAAAATCTAACGTTCACGTCTATATCTGGGATAATTTCTTTGTCGACCTCTTTTGCGACTATAACTACAGTATTTTTGACTTCAAAGGGACCGATCTTTGCATCGAGCGCTTTGACTTAGATGTAAGTGGTCTTCGCGCAGGCCTTGGCTTCGGCATGGCATTCTAGAACTCTTATGTGAGTGCAGCTCCCTGCTGCACTCTACCTTCCCCTAAAATTTTCCCCCCAATAAGTTCGACTCGCCTTTATTCAGTATAAACTGTAATTTTGGCTTTCTGTTGAAAATGGAGGACCATGAGCCAATTGATTCACTTTACTTTTCTTTTTCTGACACTGTTCACAGCATCCTTAGCTGCAGTTCCAACTTGGAGTTTGCCACCACTTGATGTTAATACAGCTGCCACACAACCTGACAATCCTGAAGTTCGTGGTGCTGCGCAAGTAAGTGTTGATGCTGCAGGGAATTCTTATGCCGTATGGGTTAATCCTTTTGGAATGACTCTTTATGGATCCAGGTTGCCATTTGGAGCTTCCGCGTGGACAAAACCACAAATTGTTAGCAATGTTGCAGGAACCGAAGTTCATTTTCCAAGCCTTGCCATCAATGGATCGGGGAATGGCATTGTTGTTTGGAATAATGGACCGACGGTCTCTGGTCGAAATCAAGTATTGTTTTCTACCTATAATCCAACGACTGAACTTTGGAGTCTTGCCGCTCCAACACCTATAGACCCTACGGGACCAGAGAGCCATTTCTATTCATTCCCGCAAGTAGCCATTAATGCGTCAGGTCAAGCTGTTGCTGTTTGGGATGTTTTGGATGAAACAGGGCCCTCGGGAAAAAGTCAGGTGCGTGCTGCTTTCTTTGATGGAACAAGTTGGATATTACAGCAGACTATTTCTGGAGAAAATATTTTACCTACCCTCCATGCTGGTTTTCCCGCTCTTACATTGCCTAAGGTTGGAATCGATGTTGATGGAAATGCAATTGCTGTTTGGCAGAGACAGTTAAGTGCAACAGATACGACTTTGAGCTTTGTCGTTGAGGCTTCGACTTTTTCTGTTAGTTCCGGGGAATGGTCTACCCCCTTCCGTTTAGCAGTAGGAGATACTCCTCCCTCACAATTTGACGATTTGATAAATCAAAATGGGATGGCGCCTCAAATTTCAGTGAATTCATTGGGTGAAGCAGTGGCAGTTTGGGATCTCTATACATCAAGCAATCTTACCTTTGTTCCCCAAGCCAGATCGTTCAATGGAACATCTTGGAGTCATGTAACGACCAATTTAGATGGGACAGAAACAAGCACAATAAATACCTTTCCTGCTGTAGCGCTTAATCGAGGAGGTCAAGCCGTTGCTGCCTGGATAAGCGGAAACAATCCAATTTATGGAGCAAGAAGAGATCCTAAGGGTCATTGGACCGGATCGAGGCTAGTCGATTCTGAAGAAAATTTTGACACTTATCCTCAGGTAGCTATTGATGCCAATGGACAAGCGGTTGTTGTTTGGGAAGTATACGATATGACAACTTATAGAGGAGTATCGGCTGCGATTAGTCATGGTACTAAAAACAGGTGGTCCAAGGCAACGGCACTCATTGACGCTACTGGAACAGCTGCATTGCCGAAAGTTGCAACTAATGCATTTGGGGATACGACGGCTGTTTGGACAAACCTAGAGACTGTCACTCAAGCAACTATTCCTCCAATAACACTCTCTCCTATGCTTTTGGCTACTCCTTCGGCGTTCGTTCAATCTAGCACGATTGTTTTAGCGCCACAGCCTGCTCGTGAATTCAAAGGATTTGTCTCAACGAATACTTTTCCCATGCAGACAGAGTGCATTCACACTTTAACCTGGAAAGCAAGCAAGGACCCTGCGGTGATAGGTTATAGACTCTATTCGGGAAAAAAGTTGGTAGCTACATTTCCAGCGAGTAAAGGGCCTTACACTTTTACGATTCGAGATGCCTGTTGTGGAGAGAGCACTACGTATACCTTAGTGACTTTTTCTGACACGTCGAAAACAAGAGAGAAAATCATCCTCCAATAAATGAGAAATTTTTGGGGTGTGTCAATTTTGATCACACTCCAAAAGATATTCCCAAAGAATATTTAGGATTCACTCGCCTTTATTCATCCCAAAGTGTAATTTTGGCTTTCTGTTGAAAATGGAGAACCATGAGACACTTGATTCGCTATACTTTTCTTTTCTTAATAATCTTCACAGCCTTTTTGGCGGCCGCACCAAAATGGTCTTTACCGCCTCTTGATGTCAGCACCGCGGCAACTCAGCCTGATGATCCAGAATATGTTGGTGAAGCCCAAGTTGGTGTAGATGCTGGTGGAAACTCCTACTCTGTTTGGGTTGTCAATCTTGGTGTATATGGCTCTACCTTACCTTTTGGTGGAAAACATTGGTCAGCCGCCCCTCAACTTATTGGGGGAGGGGCCGGTATTGTCGCCACTTTTCCCAGCTTGGCGGTCAACTCTTCTGGCCAGGCGATGGTTGTTTGGAGCAATGGCCCTGTGGGTGGACCCTACCAAGTATACTATTCTGCTTACAATCCGGTGACGGGCTTATGGGGAGCTACTCCGGCAGCAGTAGATCCTACGGGTCCTGTTAGTGACAATCCGACTTTTCCTCAGGTTTCCATCAACGATTTGGGACAAGCTGTGGCTGTTTGGGATGTTTTTGATAATAGCGTAACGCCACCGACAAGTGTGGCTCATGCAGCCTATTTCAATGGAACCGCGTGGGAGTTACAACAAGCTATTTCTGGGCCTAGCTATGAAGCAACAATGGGGCCGACCAGCACTAACTACCCTTTTCAGACTTTGCCGCAGGTTGGAATCGATGCCGCAGGGAATGCAGTAGCCGTCTGGCAAAGGCAACTAAGTGACACGGTCGTAGTAGGGAATACCGTTGTCGAATCGGCAGTCTTTTCTAGCAACACAGGCCTTTGGTCGACACCTACTTTATTAGCTGTGGGAGATCTTGCCCCTTACGATAATTTGTCTCCTGCAAATGTTTTTGGGATGACCCCTCAAATTTCTGTTAACAAGCGTGGTGAAGCTGTCGCTGTCTGGGATCTGTACAATGCTGGTAGCTCATTCCATATTCCTGAGGCCAAATCCTATGATGGAACGTGGTCGCCTAAAAAAACAAATTTATGGGGTAATGTTACAAGCAATAACCCCACAACTCCAAGTATAGCTCTTAATGCTGCAGGGAAAGCTGCAGCTGTTTGGATAGGGAATAATGCAGTCTTGGGATCTCGAAGAAATGCAAAGGGTAAATGGACGAATTCCGTACAAATTACAAATGGTAGTAGTTCTTACCCGCAAGTCGCTATAGACGCAGTCGGTCAGGCCGTTGCTTCTTGGGAAATATTTGGTTCGGTGAATTATACCGGTGTTGAGGCCTCTTTTAGTCATCATTCTAAAAATCGATGGTCTAATCCGAAAATATTAATCTCCGAAACCTCTACAACAGCATTGCCGCGCATTGCCACAAATGCTTTTGGGGACACTACCGTTGTTTGGACAAACCTAGATCCAGTTACTCCTACGACACCAACTATAACGACCACGCCGACCTCACCTACTTTTCAACCCAATCTGTTCCCCCCACCACCTATAGCATTCGTTCAATCTAGTACGATTATTTTGGCTCCTGAGCCTGCACGGCATTTTAGAGGTGTCGTAACGACTAATACTTTCCCCATGCAGACAGAGTGCATCCACACAATCACATGGGAGGCAAGTCTAGACCCTAATGTTGTCGGTTACTCCCTGTACTCAGGGAAAAAATTGATCGCTACTTTCCCTTCGAAGGGTCCTTTTAAGGTGACCATTCGAGACGCTTGTTGTGGGGAAAGCACAACCTATACTCTTGTGACCATGTCAGCCGGGTCTAAAACTAGTCAAAGGATCATTCTTTACTAGACCAGGATCTCATAAGTTTCTTGGAGAGGCGACTTAAGGGCTTGTATGGCTGCCGCTGCAGCTTTACAAGTCATAAGCCGCCCCTCTACGAAAAGTAGACTGTGAAGTTCGACTCGCCTTTTATTAGATATAAAGTGTAATTTTGGCTTTCTGCTGATGAATGGAGACTTATGCGACAGTTCTTTCGATACTTATTTTTGGCCCTAGTGGTACTGGCAGCCCCTTTATCTGCCTCAGTCTCAGAATGGACCATGCCGCCCCTGAATATTGACTTGGGAGGAAATCCCCTCAACTACGGTGCAGCTCAGGTTGGCACTGACAGTGCTGGGAATTCCTATGCCATTTGGGCTGAGGAAGAGGGGAGAAGTGTGTCAACAGCGATTCTCCCTTTTGGGGCATCAGCTTGGACCGGCTACAGTGATTTGTGGGTGGAGGTGAGCAAAAATGAAGTGGGATTATTCCCACAAATATCTGTTGCACCTAATGGCCATGCTATTGCCGTCTGGTGTGTCGGTTGCAATCCGTTAACTGAGTGCGATACTCCTTCCTATATTACTTATTACTCATTTTTTAACGGGGTAAATTGGAGTACGGCAACACCTATTGATTTAGCCTCTACGAGTAGTTTGATCACATATCCTCAAGTGGCAATTGCCCCTTCTGGAAATGCGATTGCCGTTTGGGATTCAGCCAATTTATTAGAAAGTTTCCCTGTAATTTCGACCTATAATGCAACTTCGAATACGTGGACTCCAAGTATTCCACTTTCTAATAAGTCCAGTCACGGTTACACAACATTTCCCCAAATAGCTGTTGATGCAGCTGGCAATGGAGTGGCTATTTGGCAAAGAGCAGATGCTTCCCAAACAACAACAGTTGTTGAGTCAAAAGCAAGTCCATTTGCGATCACAACCTCTCCAGCATTGGTAGCACAAGGCGATTTATCACTTAATACAAGCGGTCTCCAATTTTATGGCATGGTCCCGAAAATAGCTCTAAATAGTGAAGGGAACGGGATCGCAGTTTGGGATACATATCGGAATTCAGCGTTTACCCCTCAGGCAAAATCTTATATTAACGGTCTTTGGACGGTGCATCACAATCTTTATGGAACAAATGTAAGTAATAAAAATACATTTCCGCAGCCCGCTATTAATGCTAGTGGCCTAGGCGTAGCAACTTGGTTTGTAGGAAATGAAATTTTAGCTGCTCGACGGAATGCAAAAGGGCACTGGACCAACGCCACAGAGGTAACTTCGGGGGGCACTGGATTAGAGGGGACCCTTTTCCCTCAGATCGCTATGGATCAACAAGGGCAAGCAGTGATTGTTTATGTCGGTGAAGTAACTAGCTCCACTACTTCCTACGATGTGGTAGCTCAAATTAGCCATGGCAAAAGCAATAGGTGGAAATCTCCGACACAATTATCGGCATTTACTGGCAGCCGAGCGTTACCACAGGTTGCCTCCAACTCAGAAGGCGATGTAACTGCTATTTGGACAATCGAAAATGGTGCCCAGGCGGAAAAGTCTCTCCAATTGCCCTCCTCCTTCGGAATTGTTCAATCGAGCGCCATTATTTTAAAGCCTGCAAATGGACAAAAATTTAGAGGTGCTGTCATCTCCAATACTTTCCCTATGCAGACAGAATGTGTCCATACGCTATCTTGGCTAGCAAGCAGTGATGCAACGATTGTGGAATACTTACTCTATGCTGGAAAGACGTTGATAGGGACATTCCCCAATAACAAATCAAGTTATAGCTTTACTATCAGGGATGCCTGTTGCGGGCAGAGTACAACCTATCAATTGATCGCCGTGAATGCAGAAGGGCTAAAAAGTTTACCCTCAAAAGTCGTTCTACAATAAAACAGGCCATGAGCTCCAAAGGAAAAAAATGAATCTTAACTTTTTGATTACCCTTTTTACCTTACTTGTTGGACCCTTGATGGCAGTCCACCCTCAGTGGTCCACCCCGCCGCTAGTTGTGGGCCCTGGGGATACCCCAGATCTTGCTCAAGGGGGATTTGGAGCAGCTCAGGTTGGAGTAGATGCTTCAGGCAACTCGTATGCTGTGTGGGTCAACGATGATTTCACCACTGGTTTCCCTTCGGTGTTTGCCTCAATTCTTCCGTTTGGAGCGACCTCCTGGTCGAACCCCGTAGAATTATGGCCATCTCCTACAGAGACTATTGTAGCGACTTTTCCCCAAATTAGTGTTACACCGAGCGGAAAGGCGATTGTCGTGTGGAATGTGGGACCTGATCTTGTTGGTCCAACTGGCGCCAATTATGTTTACTATTCTTTTTATGATGGAAACATATGGAGTTCCGCTTTACCGGTGGATCTGTTAAGCCCCTCAGATTTTGATACCTTTCCGCAGGTCGCGATCAATCCTTCTGGAGATGCTGTAGCGGTTTGGAATGTGAATAACTCTACCAATCGAACTGATACGGTCTACTCAGCGACATTTAATGGAAATGTGTGGATCCCCAAAGGGGCAATTTCTGGCCCAAGCCAAGCCTTCGCCTCTGGACCGTTTTTTACGAATGTTCTTACGTTTCCTCAAGTGGGGATAGATAATGCAGGTAATGCCTTAGCCATTTGGCAAAGGCAACTGAGCAGCACAACAACTGTTGGTCAAACCGTCGTTGAATCGGCTTACTACACAAGTTCTAGTGGAACTTGGTCTTTACCATCGAATCCTCCACTTGCTAGAGGTGATATCGATTTTCCTTTTCCTGAATTTCCTTATGGAATGGTTCCGCAAATCTGCATGAATGCAAACGGAGCAGCTGTTGCTATATGGGATTTATATACAGAGTCTTCACTTACGTATTCTACAAAATCAAAAAGTTTTAAGAAGGGTGCTTGGTCGAAAACGACCGATTTAGGGTTTAACACTAGCGTTAAAAATACGTTTCCTCAAGTAGCGCTTAACTCCAAAGGAGAGGCGATCGCTACTTGGACACTAAATCTTTTTGGAGGGACCTCGATTCAGGCCGCTCGTCGTAATTCCAAAGGATATTGGAGCTTTTCTCAAACAGTGAATGGATCTCACAACGTTTCGAAGAATCCCCAAGTCGCAATTGATTTCCAAGGACAAGGGGTGATTGTTTTTGAATCACAAGGTTTTGTTGATGCAGTGATCAGCAAAGGAAAGAAAAATAAATGGGGCAGCCCAAATACAATATCCCTTCAGCAGTCATCCATAAATTTACTCCCACAGGTCGCTTCGAATGCTTTTGGAGAAGTAACTGCCGTTTGGACCGTGATAAATGGGACAATTCCAGGAAATGAAGTGCAGTCTAGCACGATTATTTTAGCTCCTGAAAATGGCATTCATTTTAAAGGGAAAGTCGTTACGAATACTTTTCCTATGCAGACAGAGTGCATCCATAAACTCTCATGGAGAAGGAGTGCCGATCCAGAGGTCGTCAGTTATCAGCTATTTGCTGGAAAGAAATTGATTGCGACTTTTGCGAATGATCTCCCGATTTATCATTTTGAGGTTCGAAATGCTTGCTGTGGTGAGAGTACAACTTATACCCTCATCACCACTTCTGTGACTGGATTAAAAAGCCAACCTAAAAAAATTATTCTTTTTTAGACTAAGAAACTTTGACAATAAGGGCGGTGACCGTTTTATCATCGCCTCCCATGCTCACCAAAAGGCCATACCCTGAGTGCAGGTGACGTGATAGATCAACAAGTTGCCGCACCCCAGTAGCTCCGGTTGGGTGGCCAAAACCAATCAGTCCTCCGGTGAGATTAAAGTGAGGACCCTTTCCTTCAAGGATATATTCTCCCCCCTTTCCTGGAGCAGCAAGACCAAGAGCTTCGATGGCGAGAAGGGCCGTAATTGCAAAGCAATCATGGATTTCGATGTAACCGATCTCTTCGATTTTTAAATGAGCTTTTTGCAGTGCTTTTTGCACAGCAAGTGCTGTCATATCGAGGATTGTCAGATCTTCGGGCAACTTTGTGATATCTCCTTCAGCTTCACCCCAAGCGATGATTTCAACCGTTTTTTTGATGCCAAAACGGAGTAATGCCTCCTTGGTAAAGAGGCCAATCGAAGCGGCGCCATCAGAAATTTTTGAGCAGGCCAAGGGGTTTAAACAAGAGAGAAACCGAGCAGAATTAGGCTGCGTTCTAGCCTCTTTTTCTAAATCTTTCCTAACATTCCCATACTCTTGAGATTTGGGAAATTTTTGGGCTTTATGGATCTCTTGGATGGTCCAAACAGCCATCGCCTCTCGGGTCAATATTTCCCCATATTTGTTGATATAAGCTTGTGCCCTTTTATCAAATAAGGAGGGAAAAAAGTAGGCTTCTCCTTCTTTTCGAAGGGCATCGTAATCAGAAGCTCCCGCTAAAACATCGGCCACATAGAGGGGCTTCATCGTGTTTTGGATTTCAACCCCAGCGACGAAGACAGCCTCAGTTTCTCCAGAAAGCAGTGATTTAATGCCCGAGGTGATCGCTCGTCCACCACTTCCACAAGCTCCATCAACTGCCCAACAAGCCTTTCCTAAAAGAGAGGGGATATAAGCGGGGAGAAAGGCCCCTAAATGTCCTTGGTGAGTAAATTGCCCAGGCATAAAGCTGGCGACAATCCCTTCGTCAAAAATGACCCCATTGAGTTGAGAGAGGCTCTCTTCGATAGTTTCTTTGAGATGGTCTTTTAAGGAGGGAAGATTTTTAGGGTCGAACTCCTTTCTTCCAGGTCCCATGAAAGTGGATGTTCCGCCGCCCGCTGCGTATATTTTCATGTCTCGAATCTCCGATCCCAAGGGACAAAAAGTTGGCGAAAACCTCCCTTAAGGACTCTTTCTAGTGCCTGTTCGTCCACCCCTTCTTGGATCAAATCTTCGGAGATTTTTTTCAATCCCTCCAGAAAGGCTTTCAAACCAGGATCTTTTTTAAGATTCTTTTTGAGCCCTTCTAGGGCAGCATCCTCTGAAATTTTTTTCCTTTCTTCGCTTTTTTTGGAGAGGGGGAGGGTAGGAAGCTCTTTGAGAATAAGAGGAAATTTTTTTTCCCCCATCATCTTTGCAATGGCGATGATCGTATCTCTTCCTACAAAATCGGCTAATTCAAAAATCCCCATGGGGTGGAAAAGTTCATCTCTCGTTAAGGAGTTGACCTCTTCCACACTTTTTTCTGGCAGAAAGGAGAGGGCCAGTTCAATTTCGGGAATTAAAAACCCATTTCCGATAAAGCCTGGGATATCGGGAGATTCCACCCGCTCTTTCTGCCAGCTCTTTAATAAATCATCGATAAGAGGGGAAAACCAGGGCGAGGATTTTGGTAAAATGACCACTTCGACAATTGGTTGGTGGGTGGCTGGATTGTAAAAATGGAGGCCGGCCAATCGTCCATGGATCGGTTTTTCAAGCCGATGGATAGGGATAGAGGAGGTGTTTGAAAAAAAGAGGGCCTCTTTGGAGAGTTTTTTAGAGAGCGTTTTTAACAGTTCGAGTTTTAAAGCTTCGTCTTCTTTAGTCGCTTCAAAAATAAAAAGTTCCTGCTGAATCCCATCGATACCCCTTTCAAAAAAGCATTGATCGAGTAGAGCTTCGGTAAATTTTTCGACGTAATCTCGATTGCTCACACCAAAGGAAAATCTTTTTCTTAAGGAGACGATCTCTTTTTCAGCAAAAGAGCGACCTCGTCTTTCTAATTTTCGACGGACGGCGGTCAGTCCTTGCATCGAGGGGTCGACAAGGGTGAGCCTTCGGGAAAAGCCCCCCTCCTCCAAGGCCTCTTCTCCAATTTTTTGGACAAGGAGCTCGGCGATCCCTTGCCCCATCTTTCCTCCTGCTCCGAGGAGGAGGAAATCACCGGGTGGAAACGACACTTTTTTTCCCTTTACGCTCGACAAAGGCCTCAATCCTTTTTTTGGCCTCAGGATCTTGGAAAGCTTTGATAAAGAGAGGATCCGATTCATCCGGGTAAAGGAGACCCCGCTTAATCGATTGGGTAATTTTTGAAGGGCCTTTAAGGAGCTCTTCGAAGAATAGGAGGGTCGAAGGGAGGAGGCTGTCGAGTTCTGATAAACGGTCGACGAGCCCTATCTCAAAAGCCTCTTCTGCAGTGATTTGTCTACCCAAAAGAAGAAGTTTTTTGGCTTTAGGAATCCCAACTCTTAAGGGAAGTCGTCTAAGGGCGCCAAAACCTGGGATTAATCCCAAGCTCACTTCGGGAAAACCAAGCACTGCCTTGTCGCCGGCAAAAATAAAATCACAGGCTAATGCCAGTTCTAAGCCGCCCCCTAGAGCAAAGCCATGTAGACAAGCAACAGAGAGGAGACGGGAGCTTTCAATGCGATCGAGAACCCTGTTGCCTAGGTCTAGAAAAGAGGCGACTTGTCGGGAGTCCATGTCAGAAAGTGCAGTCACATCTGCGCCAGCCACAAAGGCCTTTTCCCCTTCTCCTGTAAAAATCACCGCCCGTAAGTTAGGGTGGGACTCAAGTTCGTTCCAGATCCTTTCAAGGGCTAAAAAAGTGTCTGGTGCTAAGGCGTTTAACACTTGAGGGCGATGAAAGCGGACAAGGGCCACCCGGTCAAGCTCTTCCACGACGACATGCTGCTCCATACTAAGACCTCATAGGCAATGCGACACTAAAATCGCATCTGTTGTTAATTTTTCTTTTTATCTATCTTGGGGTTTAAGTGCACCAGTCGATTGTTTCTCTTTTTCAAACGGGTAAGCCGTTGCAAATCATCGGGGTCCCTAATGCTCTTTTCGCCAAGATGGCAGAAGAGGTTGGATTCCAAGCCCTCTATTTATCGGGGGCATCGCTTTCTGCAAATGCCTTTGCTTATCCTGATTTAGGTCTTCTTTCTTTAGAGACCCTTTTGGATGAGGCTGCAAGGCTGGTTGGGGCAACAACATTGCCCCTTTTAGTTGATATCGATAATGGTTGGGATCACCCGCTCCTTTTGGAAGTGGCTCAAGAAGAATTTTCTAGGCTAGGCGGCGTAGCAGCTCTGCAAATTGAAGATCAGGCAGGTGTCAAACGGTGCGGCCATCGAGAAGGAATCCAACTTGTTTCTCCTGAAGAGATGTGTGAAAGGATCTCTATTTTGAAAAAAGGAAGTTTTGAGGTCGTCGCGCGAACAGATGCCTTTCAGCAGGAGGGAATCGAGAAGACCATCCAGAGATGTCATCTCTATGGAGAGGCAGGCGCCGACCTTTTTTTTGTCGAAGCAGTTCCTTCGCTTGAAGTGGTTCATCAACTGAAGAGGGCTTTAAAAAAACCTCTTCTTCTCAATCTGACTGAATTTGGAAAGACCCCCACCTTTTCTAAAGAAGAGATGGCAAAAGCTGGAGTAGAAGCACTCCTCTATCCTCTGACACTTTCTCGCGTATTATGGGGAGAAGGAAAAAGATTTTTAGAACAATTTCAGAAAGAGAGTTCTCAAAAATTTGTTTTAGAAAAGATGATGAACAGAGAGGAGCTTTATCAACTCCTCGATTATGAGAGGTTTGAAAAGATCGTTGACCGAATTACTCCTTGAAGAGATTACCCACTATCTTCTCACCCCAAAGACATTTCCCAATTCGACCCTGAAAGCAGCTCACTGGGCATTTGCTGATGCCCTTGGTTGTGCCAACAAATCTTTAAAGGTCCCCCATTGCAGGCGTCTATTGCCTCCCTGGTTTTCTGAAAAAGAGGTGAATCCAATCGAAGGGGCCTTTGCCTGGAGTCTTTTGATCCGTTGGCTTGATTACAACGATACTTGGCTGGCGAAAGAGTATGCTCACCCTTCCGATAACTTGGGGGTCCTTTTGGCCCTTACTCAAGAGGCAACAGTTGCAGATCTTCTTCAATGGATGGTAGAGGCGTATGAAATTCAAGGGGTCCTCAGCCTCTCTTGGAGTTGTCATGCAAGGGGTTTTGACCACACCTATTTCCTTAAAATTTCTAGTGGCGCTTTGGCTTCTAAATTAATGGGAGGCGGAAAACGGGAGATCATGGCCACACTCTCCCATCTTTTTGCCGATGGGGCCCCACTCAGGGTTTTTAGACAGGGGCAAAATACAACATCCCGCAAGTCGTGGGCAGCAGCCGATGCCGCCTCTAGAGCACTTTTTTTAGCGAATTTAGTTTCTCTCGGGGAGCCTGGGATTCCCCTTCCTCTTTCCGACCCCAAGTGGGGAGTTCAAGAGAGAATGTTTGGAGGAGAAGGATTAAAACTGGTTCAACCGCTTGGACATGCGATCATGGATCAAATTTTATTCAAAGTCCGTTTCCCTGTGGAATTCCATGCTCAAACTGCTGTTGAAGCCGCTTTAAAATTTGATGGTGATCCAGAAACAATCGGGAGGATCATTATTTACACGCATGCAGCAGCAAAGAAAATCATTGATAAAAACGGCCCCCTAACTTCTCCGGCCGATCGGGACCATTGCCTCCAATATGCAGTGGCAATCGCCCTTCTCTTTGGAGATTTAAAAGCGGTAGATTATGAAGAGGAGAGGGCACAAGATCCCCGCATCGATCTTTTGCGTAAAAAAATGACCCTGATTGAGGATCCTCATTACACCGCCCTTTATCACGATCCCAGACATAGATCGATCGCAAGTCGATTGGAGATTTATGTAAAAGGAGAAGATCAGCCGATGGTCTTTGAAGTGTTAAATCCCCTTGGCCATCCCTCTCGTCGCGAAGAGGCCTTTCCTTTTCTCAAGAAAAAACTGGAAGAAAATTTAGGGGATACAGGATTCGCAGAGCAGCTTCTTTCGCCCACCCTGCTATCGCTAAAAGTGAAAGATGTCATCTCAAAAATCTACAAAAAAATATGATAAGCAAGATCGTGAGGATAGCAGTAAAATCAACGTTATATCGTATGCATCGTTGATGTTATGACTCGACCTGCTAACCACCCATTTCCATCCCCGAAGGGGGGGTAATCTTGTTCACCCTGTTTTTTCATTAAAGGCAAAAATGTTATAAAGGAAATATGCGTAGTGGAAATCCAGCCTTAAGAGAAGAAACATTTGCCCGGTTTGGTTATAGCCGAGAGTCGGGTGAAGTCATGACCGTGCAGGGAGTTGTTTTTAAGACGATCCTGTTACTACTTATAGCAGCGGGGACGGCCGTATGGACTTGGATGAATTATCTCCAAGGACATTTCGGCCTGGTGACTGGGGCTATCTGGGTGGGTATGCTCGGCGGTTTAGTTGTTGCTTTCGCAACTGTATTCAAAATGAGCTGGGCTCCGATCACTGCACCCCTTTATGCCGCCTTAGAAGGTCTTTTTCTTGGGGGGATTTCGGTCGCCATTAATGCCCAATACCCAGGGATTGCAGTCGAAGCAATTGGTCTTACAATGGCTACTCTCATGGCCATGATGATCATCTTTCAATCAGGTTTGATCAAGGTGAACGATTCGTTCCGTTCGATCATCCTTTCGGCCACTTTTGGGATCGCTATTTTCTATTTTATCGCGATCATTCTATCCATGTTTGGCATCAATATTTCTCTTCTTACTGGGAATGGCTGGGTCAGCATCGGTTTTAGTGTTTTTGTAGTGGCTATCGCTGCCTTCAACCTCCTGATTGACTTCGACTTTATCACGCAGGGTGCCAATCGGAGAGCGCCTAAGTACATGGAGTGGTATGGAGCGTTTGCTCTCATGGTCACCCTAGTCTGGCTCTACCTAGAAATCCTCCGCCTTTTAGCAAAGGTCCGCTCTAGATAAACAAAAAGCCGGTTCCTTTGCTAACTGCAAAATGGAACCGGCTTTTTATTACAAAACTTCGATGACCAAATGTCAAAATTAGAGGTTCTTCCAAAGGCCTAATGTCTGGCCAAGCAGGCAACGAGTTTCGAAGCCCTCTTTTGTTTTTTCGCACAACTCAGGAGAAATTTCGATCGTTTTAGGAGGGAAAAGGAGAATCACTTCCGAACCCCCAAAGGCAAAATACCCTTTAGGGTCACCCTTTGAGCACTTGACATTGGACTGAAAAGTTTCATGGATCGTCCCGACATTGGTGGCCCCCACCTCTAACATGAGGATTTCGCCGCCTGGGGTAGCAATTCGGGTGATATACCTTTTATTTTCACAAAAGATTGTGGGTCTTTTTTTGATCGCACGGGGATTGACTGAGAACAGAGCACCCGGAATAAGCTTTGCTTCACTAGGAGTTCCATCACAAGGGAAATGGAACCAATGGTAATCGGGAGGAGCAAGACGTCCAAAGACGATGGGTCCATCTTGGTACCGTTTAGCTAAAAGATCATCTTGCAAAAGCCAATCCAAACTCCATTTTTTTCCTTTAAAGTTAAAAGTTGAGAGGAGGGAGGCTTGGGGGTAAAAAAGATAACGTCCATCGGCCGGAACGATCAAATGGGCAGGATCACTGTCGATAGGTCGAGCCTCTTCTTTAAGGCGGCGGGTAAAAAAGGCATCAAAAGAGGCAAAACTCTCAACAGGGTCGCGGAATTCTGAGGTATCGACTCCATACGTTGAGATAAAAGGGGCTATTTTTTTTTGACTTTGTCGGCTTCTGGCCCAAAAGCCAAAAAGGGCGGAGGGAAAAGAAAAACGGCTAATCAGCCATCCCAGTACCCTCCCGACGGTTTTTGACCAAAAGGAATCTCCCCAGAGGAGTTCTATGGCACCCTCGCCATACACTTTTTCTTCGAAATAGGAGTTTTTCTGTCGATCAAAGATCTTCATAACTAATTCGTCATAAATTACCATGGAAGCATTATGTTTGGCTTTCTTAAAAAGATATTTGGTACGCAACAAGACCGTTTACTCCGGCGATTCCGCAAGGTTGTGGTAAAAATCAACCATGAAGAGGAAAAGCTCCGCTCGCTTTCTGACGAAGATCTGAAAGCCAAGACGTTTGAGTTCAGGGAGAGGCTTCAAAAAGGGGAGACCCTGGATGATATCCTGCCCGAAGCTTATGCGGTTGTAAAAAATGCCTGCCGAAGACTTTGTGGAACTCCAGTCCATGTGTCGGGGTATGACCAGCAGTGGGACATGGTTCCTTACGATGTTCAGCTATTGGCTGGAATCGCTATGCACAAAGGGACAATTGCCGAGATGCAAACAGGGGAAGGGAAGACGCTGACAGCGGTTCTTCCTCTCTACTTGAATGCTCTCTCTGGAAAGCCTGTCCACCTGGTGACAGTTAACGACTACCTTGCCAAAAGGGATGCCGAGTGGGTGGGGACTATCATTCGTTACTTGGGTCTAAAAACGGGTGTTTTGACCACAGATGTGCCGACTCATCTCCGTAAAGAAATTTACGATGCCGATGTTGTTTACGGTACCGCTTCTGAATTTGGATTTGATTATCTCCGCGATAATTCGATGTCGATGTCCAAAGAAGAGCAGGTCCAAAGAGGCTACTTTTTCGCCATCATCGACGAAGTCGATTCGATTTTGATCGACGAAGCAAGAACCCCTCTGATTATCTCTGGCCCTGTCCCCGAAAGTCGTCAAATGTATGACGAATTGAAAGGGGGAGTTTCTGATCTTGTTAAGATGCAGCGCGACCTTTGCAACCGTCTTGTGACTGAAGCTAAAAAAACTTTAGAGAGTGATCCTAAAAATGACGAAGCTTTTGAAAAGCTTTGGATTGTCTTAAAAGGAACCCCTCAAAACAAAATCTTGAAAAAACTCAAGGAAGAGTCGGAGATCCGGTCAGGCCTCGACAAGAAAGATCTGTATTTCCATGGGGACACAAATAAAAAAGAGAAGGAGAGGGCTCTCTCTGGTCTCTATTTCACCATCGATGAGCGGGGGAATGAATTTGAGTTAACCGATAAGGGGATAGAAGCCTGGTCGAACTCGAGCGCTGTTGCGGGCACTCCCGATGATTTTCTCATGCTTGATCTCGGTCACATGTACCATCAGATTGAAAATGATCCCCAGCTTTCTGCCGAAGAAAAGATGGAGAAGAAACTGGCCCTTCAGAGAGAAGATGCGAAGCGGAAAGAGCGCTCCCATAACATGCGCCAACTTCTGCGGGCCCATTTGTTGATGGAAAAAGATGTCGACTACATTGTGCAAGATGGGAAAGTTGTCATCATTGATGAAAATACAGGCCGTCCGCAGCCAGGGCGCCGCTTTTCGGATGGTTTGCACCAGGCGATTGAAGCGAAGGAGGGGGTCGCGATTCAAAAAGAGACCCAAACTT
>JAGVKY010000074.1 GCA_020050175.1 Parachlamydiales bacterium | reverse complement strand
TTCCTGATTATTCCCTTGTTAGCAAGAGGATGAAGTCCCTTGACTTGAGCGCTCTTCTTAAAACAAAGAAACGTCCTCAAGTTTTGCTCATCGATTCAAATGGACGATGGGGGAGACGTTGTTTCTGATGCCGTCCAATTTCTTAAAAAATCTGGAGCCCGTTTGAATGGTGTCATGACACTTTTTGATTGTGCAGATCAAATCGAAGTTGGAAATCCACTCACAGCAGCTCAAAGGATAGGAATAGAAGGAGCTGTTGTTAAAAGTCATTTGACTGCTCTGCATATCTTAGAAAAAGCAAAAACATGGACGAGTAAAGGGAATCAAGAGACGGCAAAGGCCTTACAACGTTATTACGAAATTTGGGCTGCTCAAAATTTAGCTAAACTCGACACATTAGCAGGCTCTAAAAAGAGCGATACTCCTACGACTGAGCAAGAAGAGCTTTTAGAAGCTTTTTTACAAAAGGGAACCCTTAAAATAGATGATCAGATTGTAGTGAAAGATGGAAAAATTGAGAGCGGTGGCTTTGATTTGGTTGCGACGCGCAAAAGCCCCTATCAATTTACTAGGGGTCTTTTTAATGACGGAGAATCACTCGCGATCATTGGCAAGATGTGTGCAAATGTGATTACTCAATTAGGATTGAAATTTGATGTCATTTGCGCACCCGATCCTCATAGATCGTCCTTTGCCGTAGCTACTATGCTTCAACTCTATGAACAAAAACAAAACTCAAGTTACGCCTGCTGTCACGTAACTTTTGATGATAAGTACAAAGTTACCTATGAGAATTTTGAGGGAGATGTTAAAGGTAAAACAGTAATCCTTGTTGAAGACGAAAGTTTGTTGCAAGGGGTCGCTGTCATCACAATGCTTAATTTGATTAAAAAAATGGGCGGTATCCCCCTTCTTGTCCTAACACCGTACAATTGAAAAGAAAAAACAGCTTTGCAACGACTACCCATCTCAGCTCACCAAAGAGTTAGTGGTGAATATAAAATCCAGGTTATTTCACTCCTCATCAAGGACACCTAAGAGAATTTCTTGCAAAAAGTGGCAAGTCAAATGTTGTTGAAGCGATGGATGCCTATCAAGTGATGTGGAAAGAGCCAGACCTTTCTGATCCGGCATTGAGTACCCTTAGAAAAAAGGTACACAAGGTGCGTTTTTCATCTCCTGGAAGCAGCGTGGAGGAAGGAGAGGAATAGGGGGTGGGGTTCCAAGGGGCGTGACTTGAATTCGGGGTGGAACTGAACGCCCACCATCCAAGGGTGATCTTTTAGTTCAACTATCTCGACCAGGTCACCATCTTTTAGCATCCCAGTCACTACGAGCCCTTTCTCTTCTAACTGATCTCTAAACTTGTTGTTGAATTCAAAACGGTGGCGATGACGTTCGGAAACAGTGGTGGCTTTATAGGCTTTTTCAGCATGGGAACCCTTCTTTAAAAGGCAGGAAAAGGCTCCAAGACGCATTGTTCCGCCAATAGCTCGGATGTCTCTTTGTTCTTCGAGAAGAGAAATGACAGGATGCTCTGTTGAGGGGTCAATTTCGGTGGAATTAGCATCTTCGAACTTAAGCACATGACGGGCAAATTCGGTCACCATCACCTGCATGCCAAGGCAGATACCAAAATATGGGATCTTTTTTTCACGGGCATAGCGACAAGTTAAAATTTTTCCAAGCCACCCTCTTTCGCCAAAACCGCCCGGGATAAGATAGCCATCAAACCCATGAATTTGTGGATCCAAGTGCCCTTCTGTGATAACTTTGTCAGCTTCGAATGGGTGCACTTCGCAATCGATCCCAAGTTGAATGGCCGCATGACTCAGCGATTCTAAAATTGATTTATAAGCATCTTGATGGGATACATACTTACCTACGAAGGCAATCCTAACTTTCTTCTTGGCCTTGCTCTCTTTTTTAATGAGATTTTCCCAATCTTTAAGGGCCGTTTTTTTATAGGGAAAGCTGAGTTTTTTAACGAGGAGTTGATCTAAAGATTGTTCTTTAAAACGTAAGGGAACTTCGTAAATTGTTTCTTTAACGTCTAGCGCTTCTAATACCCCTTCTCTAGGGACATTACAGAAAAGAGAAATTTTTTCTTTTAATTCATCTGACAGAGGGCGCTCAGACCGGCAGATGATAAAATCGGGGAAAAGACCGATCTGTCGAAGCATCTGGACCGAATGTTGCGTTGGCTTTGTTTTGATCTCTTTGGCCGCTTCTAAGTAGGGCACATAGGTGACATGGATCGTGATACACTCTTCCCGCATATCATATTTGAGTTGTCGGAGAGCTTCCAAAAAGGGGAGAGATTCAATATCCCCCACTGTACCACCGACCTCGATGACGGCTACTTGGGTCCCTTTTTCTTGATCGAAACAACTATAAATCCGCTGCTTGATCTCCTCTGTAATATGAGGAATCACTTGGACGGTTTTGCCTAGATAATCACCTCTCCGCTCTCTCTTAATGACAGCATCGTAGATTTGGCCAGAAGTGACCGATGAGATGCGGGATAGAGGAGAGTGGGTGTACCTGTAATAGTGACCGAGGTCAAGATCGGTCTCAGCTCCATCATCGGTGACATAGACCTCGCCATGTTGATACGGACTCATCGTCCCAGGGTCAACATTGAGGTAGGGATCGAGCTTCATCATGGCAACTTTTAAACCTTGCCGCTCAAGCAAGAGTCCTATAGATGCTGAAGATATTCCTTTTCCGAGAGAGGAGCATACTCCGCCGGTGATGAAGACAAATTTTTTAGATGGGCTCATTAATTATCCCGATCTTAAGGTATGCTGGAAGGGTTGAGACATTTTATCCTTTTTAAAGTATGCCGACAAATACGAAAACACCTTTTTTTTCTTTCCTTTACGGTCTATTAATTTCTCTCTATGCATTGGTTTTTATGCCCCGCTTTTTTTGGAAGATGTCAAAAGCTGGCTTGGGGCTTAAACCACTCTTGCAAAGGTTTGGCTTTGGGATACCCAAAAATGAAAAAGGGATAGGTGCCTTTTGGTACCATGCAGTCTCTCTAGGTGAAACCAAGGCCATTGCCCCGCTCATTCTAGAAATTCAAAAGCAATATCCTGGCGTCCCTACCATCATCACTTCGACGACAGATACCGGCTACAAAGAGGCCGAAAAGCTCTTTCCTAAAGCTATCCGCTTCTTTCTTCCGTTAGATTTTAAGTGGGTATTGAGACCGATCGTTAACTTTTATCTCCCTAAAATGATCATCTTTAGTGAGACCGACCTTTGGTACCATCTCCTTCAACTAGGTAAAAATGTCCATGCAAGAACGGCTGTTGTTTCTGCTAAAATTTCTGAGAGATCTCAAAAACGATTTTTAAAATACCCTGCTCTTGCTAATAAACTTTTTTCACAAGTCGACAAAATTCTAGCTCAGAATGAAACCTATCTTGAGCGCTACCTCACTTTAGGCATTCCACCTTCTAAGCTAACAGTGACTGGCAACTTAAAGTACGACGTTCGTTATCCGGCCTATACACCTGAAGAGCTCCAAGAATTACGCAACCGTATCGGTCTGCAGGAAGGGGAGTCGCTCATTGTTTTGGCTTCGACTCATGCTCCTGAAGAAGAATGGTTGATCGAAAAACTTTCCCCTCTTTTGGCTACCCATCCTAAGTGGAAAGTAGCCGTTGTCCCACGTCACCCCCACCGTTTTGAAGAGGTGGCAAAACTGCTGCCTCAACCTCGCTGCTATTCAAATCCTCAAGAAACTTCTTCCCAATGGATCTTAGTTGATACGATGGGACAGCTCATGAAACATTTTGCGATCGCAGATGTTGCCGTTGTTTGTGGGAGTTTTAAAGAAATTGGGGGGCACAATCTATTAGAGCCTTCGGTCTACAAAGTTCCTGTCCTTTTCGGCCCCCATGTCTTTACCCAATTTGAAATGGAAGAACTTCTCCTCAAAAATAAAGCTGGGGAAAAGGTAATACTCGAAGAACTCCCATCCCGCATCACTTATCTTCTAGAGCATCCGGAAGAGCGGCAAGCAATAGGGGAAAGAGGGGCAGCGCTTATTGCCTCTCTGCAAGGGATCGCCAAAAAAACCTGGCAATCACTCATAATCTAATAAGATTTAGCTAGACAATTTGCTCAAGGATTAATAAAATTATTTCTTCACCTTTCTAAGGCTTTATGGCAATTAATCCCTATCCGTTAATAATTAATAATTTTTTAAACACTTTTGGATCTTTAACCCCAAAAGAATTGAACCAAGACATTGTTTTACTCGGGATAGAAATTGAAAAAGTCTTAAGTATCTCGAGAGCATTAGCTTTATCAGAGGATGATGTTGTCGAGATCTTGCAAGATCGGCCCAGTATAGCCTTAGAACAATCTGGCCGTTATATTTCCCTCAAACCAAATGGGATAGCAGTCATCGTCAGGAAAACACTCCTGGAAGGCTCTTTGAAGCAAAGGTATCAGCTCTACCGAGGAAAACCCTTTCAAAAAGATTTGCAATATATCCAAGAGCTCCTTTCGCAAAGAAGAGAGGCAGCCAGAGAACTAGCAGATCAACCTCTCGACCCTCAAAACCCCAGCGATTTGGCAGAGAGAATAAGGCGATTTAAAACGATCCAATTGGAAAGAGCCTCTTTGATCGTTGCTATGAAATCGTGGGATCTAGCTCAGCAAGAGGGCTGGAAAGCATTTTCGCTCATAGAAAAAATCTTATTCGTTGCCTTTTCTTTCTTCCATTCTCTCATTTCAGATCCTTTTTCTTACAAAAAAGCTGTAGTAGCCCTTCCCTCTCTTCCACAACTAAGGCTCAAAAAAAATGATCAAGAGCATCTTAAGTTGCCCGCTGAGATCAGATGTGAAGACGCGATTCAGCAGCTGAAGGAACAAGTCAATCAAGTTGGATTCAACGCTGTAAACCCCTTCTTGGAGAAGTTGGCTTTAGGCAGAGCACAAAGAGAATTGAGTGAATTGGGGGAGCTGAATGAAAATTCCGTCCCCTCTGAAGCGGCCTTAACTGCCTCTTTTGGCATAGGTTATTCGATCTGTTTAATACAGGCTGGGGATAGGTACAATCTCCCAAAAGCTAAGTCAAATGCCATTTTAGCTTTAATGAAAGGGGTCATGGAGTTTAGTGAGTCGCTAAAAAGACATGTTCAGAAAGGAGACAACAAGTCCTTAAATGAAGCTAATGCCAACCTGAAGCTTCTTATGGCTTCGATCATCCGATTTAAAGAGAGCATTGAGCCTAGATTTAAAGAAGTAGAATTTGGGATTGATTTCAAAGAGGTCAGATTGTTTTCAAACTTTGAAGGAAGAAGAGCTCTCTTAGAAGTATATAACATTCTCTCTCAATTTCCCGACTTCCCTATTGTAAAAGATCTTGATAATCAAGAAAAAGCGAAGAGAGCAAGGGAAACTATTCAGCTGGCTGAAAGAGTCTTATTTGAAGAGGCGAGGCCACTCGTCGAAAAACAACCTGTAGATCCTGCAGATGAATATGAAGTTGCGGATCTTCTTCGTAAATACGAAGTGAGACTTGAGAGATACAAAAAATTTGCCCAGCCTTTCTTCGACCAAGCTGCAGCAGTTTAAAACCACAGAAAGAAGGGGATTAAATCTCCCCTTCCAGTTCAAGCTTTGATCGAGGGTTCTGACTACAGTCTATTTGGCTTCAAACACTTAACTAAGTCTTCCTCTCCTATTTGCAGGAATTTACCTAGTCCTTCTCACTTTCTTTAAAAAGTTCTGTTTTTCTGAATCCAATAAAGGGTGAAAAATGAAAAACAAAATTATCTTACTCTCTTGTTTCGTTTTTTCTTATTTGAATAGTGAAGAGGTTGGACGATGTGAAGTCATCACTTGTAGAGAAGGTGAATTGAAGATAAGTGATGAGGATGGAGTCAATTGCCTTTGCACATCAAAAGAGCTGGGAAAAGATCTCTTGAATGCACAAAGGGAACTTCAGACTTCAAACTAATGTCATCATATTGACTAAAGTCAAACCATTCCGCATTCAGGGGTCAAGCCTGCTGCAGAAGGCTTAGAACTTGTTGTTGAAAGAAGCTGTGAATAAAAAGCTCTTACTGCTTCACAACCATTCAATGGGTAATCTGAAAGTGTTCTTGTAAGAGTAGTAGCTGTTGTTGCCATTTTTTATATTTATCCTTCTATCCTAAAACTATATCAAAAGGGATCACGATGCAGATCGCTGTGATGGTGATGAGTGAGAGGCGAAACATGTTGCGTCCCCAAACTTCGTTGTCATCTCTTTTAAACCCTTGCATCGATAACAAAAGCCACTGGCAGCTAAAAAGGGTGGCAACGGCTAAGTAGAGATACCCTGTGTAATTGAAATAAGTGAGTAAGGCTGTCGTTAGGATAAATGCCATGATGTAGACCACCATGTGAATTTTAGTCCGTAACATCCCTCTCATGACAGGCAATACTGGAATTTTGGCGGCTGAGTAGTCATCAAAGTGATAAGTCGCAATCGAAAAAAAGTGAGGCATTTGCCAAAGGACCATCATCGCAAAGAAAACAAGTGCACCAATATCAAACTGATTGCTGACGGCGCAATATCCAATGACCGGGGGCACGGCTCCGGCAATGCTTCCGATAGCGGTTCCATAGATCGTACGGCTTTTCCAGAGACTGTAGAGAACGACATAGACAAAAAAGCCAAACCCCGCAACGAGGACGGTCAAAAGATTGGTGTACATAAACAGCAGTAGATTGCCGACGATGCCAAGAAAAATCGCAAAGAGTATTGCATTCCGGCTAGAGATCAAGCCAGTGACGAGGGCCCGATTTTTTGTTCGGCTCATTTTTTGGTCGAGACTCCGATCTATGTAATTATTAAAGACACAGGCTGAAGCCATGATAAAAGCGAGGCCTAACAATGTGACAAAAAAAACAACAAAGTCAAAGGAACCCCCTCGAGTTGCAAGTAAAAACCCGGCAGAAAAGGGGATAAGATTACCAAGGATAATCCCTGGTTTGGTCAAAAGATAATAATTAATCATGAGGCACCCATATTGGACATTACCCGATCATTTAAGTCATGCATGATCCAAAGCGATCCCAAAACGATAATGAGAAGGACCATGACCATAAAAAAGAATACAATCGTTTCCCACCGGGGCTTAGCTTCCTGACCTACGTGCAAGAAAAATAAGAGCTGCACAATCGCTTGGAGGAGGGCTAAGGAAACGATGATATAAACAAGCGCTGGCCCCGTGACTACCTTTTCTATGACTAGGAAAAAGGAGATGCCGGTCAATAAGATGGAAACAAAGAAGCCGATCAGATAGCCCCTTAGACTTCCATGCCACTCTTTTTTGATCTCTTTCAAACTTAGTTCATGCTCGCTCATTTAGATCACTCCTATCAGGTAGACAAAGGTAAAAATGAAAATCCAGATCAAATCTAGAAAGTGCCAAAACAGGCTAAAAAGGGCGAGTCGTCGAAACGTATCGATCGTGATACCAGAAAAGAAAAGTTGCCCTATGACCACGATCATCCAAAACAAACCAATCGAGACATGCAGACCATGGGTCCCAACCAGAGTGAAAAATGAGGATAAAAAGGCGCTACGTGTCCAGCTGTTTCCCTCTTGAATAAGCTCTCTGAACTCATGCAACTCCATCGCTACAAAAGAGGCTCCCAAGAGAAATGAGATCATAAGCCAAGCAATCACTTGGTTTTTTTTACTCTTAAGCGATGAAAGCATGGCAAAACCGCAAGTCACACTGCTGCATAACAAAATCATCGTCTCGATAAAGGCCGTGTCGAGACGAAAGAGATCTTGCGAGGAGGGACCCCCAAAAGTGCTGTTGTGCAACACAGCATAAGTGGCAAAGAGGGTCGCAAACAAAATGCAGTCGGTCATCAGATACATCCAAAAACCTAGAATGTTTTTAGAAAAGGTATCCTGGTGTGGATCTGGGAGTCTTGTATCTCCGTGAACATCCCTCTCAGCGTGTACAGCTAAAAATTCCATTAAGCGACCCCATGAATGTGTCGATGTTGAGCTTCGATCTCTTTGACTTCCTGAGCAGTAATCACCATGTGTTCATCCTTGCCAGAAAGACGAGTGATTAAACTTGCAAGGATGCCTACAAATGCTGCTATCGCTAACCAATAAATATGCCAGGTCATCCCAAAGCCAAAAACTAAGCTTAAACCCCCGATAATAAAACCCATCGGGGTGTTTTTGGGGAGGTGAATATCTTCGTATCCTTCTCTAGGTTTGGGAGCTTCACCTCTTTTAATCGCCCATAAGGGATCAATGCTATCTACTGTGGGGATGATGGCAAAATTATAAATAGGCGGCGGCGAGGGGATTGACCACTCTAATGTTCTTCCATTCCAGGGGTCCCCTGTTTTATCTCGGTTCTTTTTTCGATCTCTAATGCTGATATAGAGACCATAGAGTTGAATTGTTACACCCACCCCGATGATAAGG
>JAGVKY010000072.1 GCA_020050175.1 Parachlamydiales bacterium | reverse complement strand
TCCTTTTCATCAAAGGGAATGTAGCGGGTTGATTTTTCGAGAGGGGAGCCACCAATGCGGCAATCTTCGATGATTTTGGCGGCCAACATGGAAATTCCTTCAAAGGCGAGGTGCGCTCCACCTAGCTCCCCTATGGAATCATCTCCATACCCATCCAAAATTCTGTCATAAAAAGCCTGAGCTTTATGGATTGCCAGATTTTGCTCCTGGGGAGTCTCATCCCACTGCGAGCCCAAAATTTCTTCAAAGTGAGACTCTTTGGTATCGGTGATAAACTCCTTTAGAAGAAGCTCTCTTAAACCTAGCCGAGAACGTGAATAGCGAGAAAACAGAGCCCCTTTGATCACTTCAGGAAGATTTTGCAAAGCAAAAACATTTCCACCTGAATTTGTGATAAATCGAGAGAGGCGCTTTAGTTCCGATTCCGAAAATTCTCCCATTACGACACCCTTTCTTGGAGATTATCCCCACATTAGAGATACCATAAAATTCTAGTTTGCATCCAATTCAAGTTTATATTTAACCATTCTTTAGAGAGGGTTTAAATTAAAATTTTTCAGAAAGACCCCTTTAAAGTAATCATTAAAAAAACTAAACCTAACTCAACTAAATTTTAGTCTAATCGCTTGTTTCTGCATCGGCGATTTTTTTCGGCCCTTCTAAAAGGAAAAGGATATCTTCTTTCGTCAGGTTAGGGAGTTCATCCTCACCCATTTCTTTGAAAAGACCAGCCTTGAGGCGCCCCTTCTGCTTAAGAATCTCATTGATCCTCTCTTCGATCGTATCGAGAGTCATGAGTTTAAAGACCTGCACCCCGCGGGTTTGGCCAAACCGGTGGACCCGGTCAGTTGCTTGGTCTTCCTTAGCCGGATTCCACCAGCGGTCATAGTGGATGACGACAGAGGCAGAGGTTAGGTCAATCCCAACACCACCGGCCTTAAGTGAGGCGAGAAAGACTTTGCAGCTTTCCTCTTTAAACTTATTAATGGCTCCGGCTCGGTCCTGAGTCGAACCTCGGATGGAACTCCATCCAATCCCCTTTTTATCGAGATCCTGTCCCAAATAATCGAGCATTAACAGCGACTGAGAAAAAACAACAACCTTCTGTCCAGAGGCAAGCGCCTCTTCTAAAAGTTCCTGGTATAGGTTCCACTTACCCGAAGAGGTTTCCAATTGAATTTCGGGGCTCTTGTTATAAAGAGAGGGGTGATTTGTCACCTCTTTAAGTTTTTGCAATAAAGCAAAAACATGAACAAAAGAAATCGATTTTCCTGCTTCTAAAGCTTTGATAAAAGGTTTTTTCCCCTCCTCTAAAACCTGTTTATAAAGCTCCCTTTGGCTGTGGGTCATCTCGCAATGGGCAATCTCTTCAATTTTTTCTGGGAGTTCTTGCAAAACCTCGCTTTTTGTCCTTCTCAAGATAAAAGGGCTGGTCAGCCTTTGCAGAAGTTTTTTCTTTTCCAAACGTTCTTCTCGTTCAATTGGAATAATAAATTCATCTCTAAATCGTGTCTCGCTAGGAAAGTACCCCGGTAAGAGCAAATCAAAGAGCGCTTTGAGTTCTCTCAAACGATTTTCCACCGGCGTCCCCGAAAGACCTACTAACATTCCCCCTTTCAACTGTGTTAAAGCTTCCCAGAGGCGGCTCATGTGATTCTTTGCCATTTGGATCTCATCAAAAAAGATCAGATCAAAGGGGATCTTTTTAAGCTTAAAAATGTCCCTTTTTGCTACCCCATAGGAAGTGATCATGATCGGCACTTGACGCTTTCTGATTTTATCAAACTCTCTCTTTACCCCATGGAAAAGAATAAAAGAGGCGCTAGGAAAGAACGTTTCGATTTTCTCTTTCCAATGGTAAAGGACAGAGGTCGGGCAAATGATGAGACAGCGAGGCCCTTTTCTTTTATTCAAAAGAGCCGCGATCATTGCGATCGCCTGCAACGTTTTACCAAGCCCCATATCATCAGCAAGAAGGCCAGAAAACCCCCTTTCAAACAAATGATAGAGCCACTGGAGCCCCACTTTTTGGTAAGGGCGAAGATTGGCCGTGAACCCCTTTAGTTCTGGAACTTTTCCAGCTTTAAGTGAGATTAATTTATGTAAAACTTTTTTGTCTTTTTCTGGAAGGCGATCGATATTAGGACTGAGGAGAAGAAAAAGTTTTAACCATCTCCAAGGAGGCATCTCTTTTTCTATTTCATCAAGCCAAGAAAAATTTTTTTGATCAATTAATCCGATCGGGGTTAATAAAAATCGTTCTTTTTCACCTTTAAGAGAAAAAGGATCAACTTTTTCCCCTTTTTCCTTTAGTTCTAGTTCCCCTCGAATCAGCCCTCCCACTATTTTCGAAAAACCTAGCAGAGAGAGAGTGGGAGATTTGACTGGAGTCAGTTCTTTAGAACAATCGACAACATAGGGGACAAGGTAGGGATAAAGCTCGGTAAAAAATTTGTACCAATCCTTTTTCGATACCCTCTTTTTAGAGAGAAATTCAGGGGGTATCCTGGGATCAATGCTAAAGGTGGAAAAACCCCTTTTTTCCCAGTAGATGTAGGGGCCAAAGGTTCGAACTTCTTCTCTTTGCACACCCTTAGATCGGAAGAGCG
>JAGVKY010000025.1 GCA_020050175.1 Parachlamydiales bacterium | reverse complement strand
GATATTATTTAAAGGCCTAGAATCGGACTGGATAACGAATTTTAAGGAATAAGTTGTCGGAGAAAACGCAAATGACTTGACTAATTCACATAGCAGGATGGACAGGATTCGCACCTGACGGTGCGGCAGGATTTCCTTCGGAAGCAACCAAGTTATATTCCGATGGTTCTTTTTTTCAGGTTAGAAAATCAGGTTGTTACTTGGCAAAGCTGAATCCTGTAGCCGCCGTCAGGTGGCATATCCTGTCCATCATGCTATTTTTTTTCTAACCCTTCGAATCTGTCAGACTTTTAAACAGCTTGAAAAACCATGTTTGAGTTGTCCAAGGGGCAGGTTTAACGAGAATGAGATGATTTTGACCATTTTGCTGGAACACAGCTTCGTGAGGGCCGTTGGAAAAAGTTTTAGAGGTAGCGTAAAGGCCATTGCATAAGCACTCTTGATCCCCTACTTCGGGAGGGAATTTAGTCGGAGTTAAGAGACGGATAAAGGAACCAGGAGAGTCTTTGTGTTCGAAAATAAATTCAAGTTCAACTGGATGCTGTGCATTCTCGCCAACAGCAAAAATGCTATTAAGGAAATAGCCTAGCTCTTCAAGCTTCTCCTTGATGAGTTCTGGAGGTTCAAATGCTGTTTTATCTAGAGCAAAGGAGAAGAGCGATTTGTCTCTTTGATGTTTCCAAAATCCTGTTGGAACGCCTGAGGCCTTTTCTAGATGTCTTTTTTGATAAGAAAGATGAGAAAAGGGAGTGCGTAAGATTGTCTCCGCTTTCTCTGGATTCGCAGGTTCCAATCCATGGCAAAAATAAATCAGCTCATTGTCAGTGAAATTACCATTTTCTAACGTGATCTCGACTCTTGTCCGGTCCTTTTCGAGGGTAGCTCCATTTTGCATCCGATAATTTTTCCCAATCCACAAGGCATGATTCCCGATAAAAAAAGCCCTGGGTGGAGGAGCTTCAGCTGTTGTTGCTCTCTTAGCATCTCTCCATAAGGAAGGATAATCGTAGGCAGGGGGAGCCCAATCATAGAGGAATTGTTTCACGACAAGCTTTCGTCCTTCTCCCTCATAAATCTGTCGATAAGAAGCTCTAATCTCTTCAGGAGCCTCTTCTCGAAGAATTTGCTTTGCCACCACTAAACCCTTAGGCAAGTGGGTCGGTGCAAAGACAACAAAGTTACAGGAGTTTTGAGCGGTACTAGGGGAAACGTTCTGAATAGGAGTCACCTAGACTAGAGAAATAGACAACTTTTTTATCTTTAAGAAAAGCAAAATACCCAACGACACCAGCTTGGCTGATTTGTTCGAGAAATTGAGAATATTTAATCTGGCCCGATTGAACCGCGGAAAGGGCCGTTTTTAATTTGTCGAGGTTGTACAGAGGTGCAACATTTGAGTAGAGGAATTCATGAGGAAAAACTTCTGGTTTCCCCTTGGAGAGATAATAAACGATCTCTCCCCTGACCAGATCATTGTAGTAATAGTCAACGCTCTCTTGGAGAAGTCGTTTGACGACTTCGGGGAAAGGTAATTCTTGTCGGTAACAGGTTTGAATGGTTTCCTTTAGCATAAATCATCACTTGTGTGGGGGAAGGATATTCCATTGCTGGATTTCCCAACGATCGCGATCGGCTTCTAGAAGGGCATAAGCCCCTGTTTTCAATTTGATGTCGTTTGAATCAAAGAAACTTTCGTGATTTTGGGTGAGATAAGGAAGAAAACGGGCAATCCCATTGCTCGTGACGACAAGAATTGTTTGTCCTGGGTTATTGTAGAGAATTTTTTGCGTGAACAAGCGCCAATTTTCGATCAGCTTTTTAGGCTCGACAAGCCAGCCTTGAGGGACCAGTGCATACCGGTTCCATCTTTCTAAGGTGTCTGGTCCGATCCTCGCGACAACTTCAGGTTCAGTTTTTCCCTCATCTGGACCGTAGTCGATTTCGTTAAAGAGATGCACAGACCTGACAGGAAGACGAAGGCCTAAGGTGTCGACAATAGTTTGAGCTGTCTGGAGTGTTCTTTTTAATGTCCCTGCAAAAATGACTTCGGGGATCATATCGTGTTTTAGAAGATGCTCACCTAATTTTTTGGCTTGATCTATTCCCGTAGAAACTAAGGGCAGGTCGGTTCGTCCACCCACTCGAAGCGGAGGTTGTCCTGGCAAAAAAGTGTTTCCATGTCGAGCTACAATGAGACGAGTTTTTTTCATGACAAGGCGTGCTCCGCTATTACTTTTTCTGCCCTTACGACATCCTCGGGAGAGTCCACTCCGGACATACGAGGTCGTCCTTTATAATCGACAATGACTGCATGAATAGACCCCCCATTTTCTAGCACGCGAAGTTGTTCAAGCCCTTCCAAAGCTTCGTAATGCCCCATGGGCCATTTGACATACTGCTCAAGGAAAGGAATGGTATAACCATAAAGGCCAATGTGTCCGAATACAGGGGATTGAGGCCCTTTTTTACGCCATTTTTCTTCATCCCGAATTTGAGGAAGAACTCCTTTAGAAAACCAAAGAGCTCTCCCTTCATTGTCGACAATCGCTGTTGTCCCAGAAAAAGGTGTTTTCTTTTTGTTCTCTCTTAATTTGTCGAGCTCTTCCCAAGATAGACGACAAACAGGGGTCACCATCTCAAGGTGGGGAACTTTTTTGGTATGTTCAATCAATGCCTCAAGAAAATCGGGGGGAGTAAAAGGAGCATCACCTTGGAGATTGAGGACAAAGTCAGGGCGCTCGCTCAACTTTTTTGCCGCCGCTAAAACTCTGTCAGTGCCTGTAGCACATTCAGGGTCGGTCATGACCGATTGAACCTGCAGCTCACGGCAATGGGCTTCGATCCTTGGATCATCCGTTGCTACAATGACTTGCACGTTCGGTTGACGACGTGCTGTTTCTTTAGCCACATCAACAACTCTAGATAGAAGAGTTTTACCAGAAATCAAAGCCAATGGTTTGCCAGGAAGTCGGGTCGAACCATAGCGAGCTGGAATAATGATGAGAGTTTTCATTGGTGGATATCGGGTTGGTGATGGAGAAGGAGAAGAGCTTCGTCATTGCTTAAGATCGAATGGAGCTTTTGCTGTTGGAATTCGGCAACAGTTGCTTGATAAACAGGCTCTTTTTCAGCAACTGCCGTGTAATGAAGGCCGATCATTTCGATCCCATTTTCTTTTAGGGCTTTTTCAAGGTCTTCCACATGGTGGAGCTGATCGTCGACAAATAAAACCTTGGAAGGGTTCAAACGGTTGACCTTTAGAAAAGAGGAAAAAACGGCTTCTTGATCATTAAGATCATGGCAATAGAGAACTCCATTGGCATAGGCGGTGGGATGTTGGAAAATGGACTGTGTTTCTGCTTTAGGAGAGGTTGTGACTAAGTTAAGACCCAAGCTTTTTAGCTGCCTCTCAGTACAGGTCTGTAGAATCGGTTGTCTTGTTGTAATTCCCAAAACAACAACACCTTTGCTTTGTTGTTCTTTAATCCATTCAATTAACTTATCTTCAACTGGTTGAACATTATTAATTGACTGGGATTCTAGCCATAAAGGGTGACATTCGGATAACGCTTCAGCTTTTGAAAGCCCCTGATCTAGAAGTTTTTTATATTTATCTTCATACCAATGGGCATGGCCAAAGGCCTCCTTCCCTTCAAATAGAGTGTTGTCAAGATCGACGACGATCCAATAAGAGCCCTCTGCCTTTTTGATCAGATTTTCAATGGTGGGGGCTGAGGAGATTTCTCCGGCTAATGGCAGAGTCAGTAAGAGGAATAGAATTGAACGAAGCATCAAAAATAAGTTTGAGTTTTCGAACAGTTTATCTCCCTAACATCCCCCTTGTCAAATTGGCACTTTTTACTTCTAAAAAATTCAAATTAAATTTTTTTGAGATTTATTTTGTTTGATAAACAAATGGAAATATTGATATCAATTTATCCCGTATGGCTGCTATCGCTCTCCCTCCACCACAAGACCCACATCTTTACCATCAGCTTCAACAAGGTGTTCTTGATCGTCAAGATCATGTTGTTATCGATGTTGGGGCTGATCAAAACGAAGCTGGACATGCAGGTGTTGAAGGTGCCGCTGGAGCTGCTGCCGCAGCGCCTGCTGCTGAACCTATCAACGGTCACCACCAGGGTGGGCGTGTGAGTAAAGTCGCTTATGTTATCCGTAGGATTGCTTACGTCGTACTGGCCCTTTTTGCGCTTAGAGAAGATCCCAAATTATTTTTAGGTTTCTTCGTAATAGGTACGATTGCCTCTTTCGTCGATAAGAAATTAGGGATCACTAAGTGCATTCACATTGTGATCGACCATTGTGCCGGCTACCTCAATCGTATTTCTGAGTCCGAGTTCCCCGCTTTCATAGCTATAGCCGTTTCCTTCTGTGTTGACCTCGAGCACATTCGGCACCACACCTGGGTTTTTGTCCCACTGAGCGGTTTTGGCATTGCCATTTATCTCGGCCGCTTCGCTCGCGAGCAATTGCCTCCTCTTGTTGGGCGTGCTAGACAAATGCTCTTCGCGTAAAAACTCTCGATCTTTTTGTTGGGAGCCTTTCGAACTAAAAATCAGATAGTGCAAGGGCTCCTCTCCAGTTGCTTCAAGTTGATAAACTATTTTTGGAGGGATCGAAAAATAGTCTCCTTCTTCGATGGGGATCTCATCAAACCAGCTGAGTTCGTTTTTATGTCCAAAGCGGGCGGTTTGTAAAAGCCCCTTTCCCGCCTTGATGGAAATAATTTGTGTGCCTCTTGGGTCGAAAGAGCTTCTAGTTTTCTTTCCCCCTTCTAAAAGATATTGATAGAGCGCGATTTCCCCTCTGCCCGCGACTTTTGCGCGGCGGGTTCCCGATTTGTCGTTATGAAGGTAGCTGATTTCTGACTCCAGTCGAGTCACTTGCACTGGTGAGCTGCTAGAATCGACGACTTCTGTCCATACGACAAAGCCTACAATAATTAGGCCAACGACTCCCATCCCTAAAATAATCCATCTCTTCATCTCAATCTCCGCCTAAAATGTACCTTAGAGAAAAATGTAATTTTGAAGAAGAAGGGGGTAGCTTTCTATGAAAGTGAAATAAAACTCACTCTTGTAGTATCCTTTTGAGGAATTAAGCGGCCATGGCGGAATTGGTAGACGCGCTAGATTCAGGTTCTAGTCGGGGCAACTCGGTGGATGTTCGATTCATCTTGGCCGCATTCTAAAAACGAGGCGATCCATTCGACTCAAGATATAAAATCCATGGCGACAGTAGAAGATTACAGTTACGATCCAAAAACGATTCGAAATTTTTCGATTATCGCCCATATCG
>JAGVKY010000151.1 GCA_020050175.1 Parachlamydiales bacterium | reverse complement strand
CCTTTTTTCGAAGATGGGGACAACTCCTCCACCCGGAAAACCTTGAGAATTGGTATAGTCCTTGGCTTCACTCAACTTGTGGAGCCAATGGATGAAAAGAGTTCTTGCCAAGGATTTAAAGGAAAACGCCGGAAAAGAGGTCACTCTATGCGGGTGGCTCCATGCCTTGCGTGATTTGGGCAAGATCTCCTTTTTGATTTTGCGCGACCATTCGGGCTTTTCTCAAGTCGTTATCGCTGATAAAGCGATGCAGCAAACCCTCCGTTCTCTCTCTGTCGGTTCGGTCCTTTCAGTTCAAGGAAAAGCCTCTTTACAGCCGCAGCTTGACGCCGGTGTCGAAGTTGTCGACCCAAAAGTTGAGGTCGTTTCAAGCATTAAAGAAGCGCCTCCCATTGAATATTATAAGCCTGAAATCCCTTCTGACCTTGAATTTATCCTCGATCACCGCTCTCTTGCATTGCGTAATAGCAAAATCCAAGCTGTTTTCCGTATCCAGGCAGAGATCGTGCATGCTTACCGCCTTTATATGCATGATCAAGTAGGGGCGCATGAATATTTTGGCCCCAATCTTATCGGCGCTTCTTCAGAGGGGGGGGCCGAGTTTTTCAACGTCGATTATTTTGGCTACTCCGCAACCCTTGCACAAAGCAGCCAGCTCTATAAGCAGGTCATGGTCGGAGTCAATGAGAAAGCTTTTGCCTTAATGCCTTTTTTTCGTGCTGAGCCCTCCCATACACCCCGCCACCTCACAGAAGGAAAACAATTCGAATTCGAAATGGCCCTTTGGGGTAATTGGGAAGAAGTAATGGATGTCCAAGAAGGATGTCTACGATTTGTTCTGAGCTACCTCGAAAAACAGGCCAAGAAAGAGCTCGACATCTTGGGTTGGGATCCCATCAGATGCCCGACAGCTCCTTTTCCTCGGTTAACTTTTGCTGAAGCCCAAAACCTCTATTTCGAAAGGACAGGAGTCGACGATCGGCAAGAGCCTGATCTATCTCCTGCTGCCGAAAAATCACTTTGCCAATGGGCTCGCGAAACCCATGGATCAGATTTTCTCTTTGTCACCCACTGGAAAAGAGAAAAACGTCCCTTTTATTCATTTCCCGATCCTAAAAACCCCCATTTGACAGAAACGTTTGACCTTCTTTGCCGTGGAACTGAGATCACCTCAGGGGGAAAAAGACGCCATACACATGATGCGATGGTCGAAGGGATCGTTGAAAAGGGGATGGATCCAAAAAATTTTGAGGACTATCTCGCCATCTTCCGATACGGAATGCCTCCTCACGGAGGTTTCGGAATGGGGATGGAGCGTCTTACAATGACGCTTCTTGATCTCAAAAATATACGAGAAGCCTCTTTGTTTCCTTCAGATCCTAAAAGGATTGCAGGGAACAGAATCCGAGCTAAGCTCTTTTTTGGCGGAGAAAATATTCGTAATGAAATTATCCGTCTTTTGAAGCACCAAGGGATCCCTTTTGAACATCGAGTTCACGAGGCAACTCCTACGTCCGAAGACTCAGCTCGAGTCAGGGGGACAAAGCTTGAAGAGGGGGTAAAAGCGATCATCCTTAGAGGAAAGCAATCAAAAAAGAACTTTCAGCTCAATCTTCCCTCTCATTTAAAGCTGGATATGAAAGCTGTTTCAGATCTCGTAGGAGAGAAGTGTGAATTTGAAGAGCCGGCAATCATCTTAGAAAGATTTGGTCTCGTCATTGGGGGTGTTCCTCCCTTTGGAAACCTCCTCAATCTCGACACCTATTTTGATCAAAGAATCTTGAACGGAGAAAAAGTGGCTTTCAATTGTGGCTTGCAGACTGAATCGATTGTCATGCCTGCACAAGATCTTGTCACTTTAACCCAAGGGAAAGTTGCCGCCTTCGGCAAGGAGTAAACTTAGCAAGACAGGATTTAAGCTTAAATCCTGTCTTTACTTGATCAAATAGTTTTTCTGATTTTGTAGGTAAGGGGCAAAAGAAGTCCCCAGACTATGCCTGCAGCTATAACCCCTTTTAAATCTCCGCTCGGGAAAGAAATAGCGCCAATTTTGGAGCCGAGATAGTAGTTGAAACCGCCCCCCACCGATCCTATCAAAGTCAAAATGGGGTAAACAAAACTTCTTTCGTTTAACCATTGGATAATATCATCAAAGGTTGCACCAATTAGCGCGTAAAGGCCCAAAACCCATAAAGGGGGAGTACCTGTCAAGAGACCTAAGGGCGAAGCATACGTAAGAATATGCATCTGTATCAGCACGGTTTCAACCGCAAATCCTGTCAGAATCAATAAAAGAACGATAATAAAACGCTTCATGGGTTCCTTTCCTGCCATTATTTCCCAAATGACAATGGGCAAAAGAATAGCGGGGGCAAGAACGGGGTAGTCGTAAGCAGCAAGGACAATCGCCCCATACCATCCGACGTAACAGAGAAAACAATTAAAAAGGGTGATAAGAAATCTTAGCATGTCAAGAACCTGCCCTATACCTTAAGGCATTTCTAGGATCAATTTCTACGGCTCTTCTGGAATTCTTCGTAAAGCTGCTTGGCTTCGGCAAGTAGACGCTGCTCATAATCAGGAGCATCAATCTTCTTTCTATACTCATCCAAGAATTCATCAGCACCAATCTTCTCTCTTAAGCCATTAAGAGTTGGGTCATTGGTGACCCCTTGCAGGCAGCCTCTTATGTCAATTTCAATTTTGCGAATTTCTGCTCGATAGAGGATTACCCAATCACTTTGTTCAAGAGGTTTGTTTCCTAAATTCTCTGGAATCAACGAGAAGCGATGTTTTTGAAACGTTCTGACAAGCCGTTCGAAGTCGTGTTTTAGGTCGCCATTAAAACCGCCGACACAGAGGACAATAACTTTTCTAGTGCCCCAAAAGAATTTCAAAAAGGTGGCTCCTTCGGGACCATTAATAAAAACAGCTGCCTCATCAGCATCCAAATTCCTTTTAAGAGGGTCGAAAAGGGACCGAATCGCGCCAATTTTTAGGAGCGTTCTTAAGGAGCGGGATTCAGGAGACGATAATCTAGTTAATTTTTCTGTAGGGAAAACCGGCACAGAAAGATTAGAAATTACACTCCTTATCCCAGGAATATTGCGAAAAGCAGGAGATTTTGCGTATTGGAGGCTAAGACCTTTAAAAAGACTGGCGAGTTGTTCGGTTCCCCATTCTCCACTCCAATCATCACTTTCCATCAGAGGAGGGTGGAGGAAGGCTTTGTGTTGCGCGATTTCAAAAATCACTTCTGTAAAAAGTTCTGTGCCCTGTTTAAGCGTAAGTCCGGGGAAAGGAGGTCTAGGAATAGTGGCCTGGTTGGGCAGACGGCCTAAAAATGCTTCGGTCTCGAAGTCAACAGCTTCAATTTGCTCACTGGGGGGATTATCTTTCTTCTGGAGGGCTATGACCATGAGTGCAGAGAAGATAAATTTAAGAGTTAACTCTTGATCGTCTGGTTCATCGCAATGGAGAAAAACTTTTAAAGTTCTTTTCTCCTCGAAAGCTCTAAAAGGGGCTTCGGCATAACCGGGGACTCTATCAATCCGATAAAAGTCGATCTTGTCAAATTGGCTACGAATGGAGGAAAGCTGCGTTTTGTCAAAACCCTGAAAAAAAATACCAGCCGCACGCGCAATCCCGTTCAGACTCTGTTTTGACAGGTCTTTTACAGATGCTTTGCCAGAAGCATCGAGACGAGTTAATGAAAAGGAAACGACTCCAGCCATTTTTTGGTAGTTTTTTTCCCTATATAATAGTTCAATTATGCTGATTTTGAAAGAAAAATTCCGGTAAACTTTTTCTTGCAAGGGGCCTTATTTATGATTCAGCGTATTGATCTTCGTTCTTTAGATCCTTTAAGACTTTTAGCTCATGAATCTGTTTTTCCTGATCAGAGAGAAAAAGAGGAGGAAGGGAAAGAGGGGGAAGAGCATGAAGATGATGAGAGATTGTTAAAAATTTGGCAGAGCCTTCTATTTGAAATTGAAGAAGAGGAGAACGCTCCTGCTAAGAGAAAGATTATCCTAAGAGGTCCTGTCCTTTTAAAGGAGCTCTCTCGACGTTTGAATTCGACCTATATCCAAGACCAGATAAAAGAAAAAATATTCTTAGCAGAGCATGGTCCAAAAGGTGTTCAAGCAGAAGGCTCCCTTCTTCTAAAAAACTTGGAAAAACTCAACCAAAAAATTGATCGCGCAAACCAAGTTTGGTTTAGAAAGATTCCATTAGTTTCAAGAGTCTTCTCCATTATTGACAGGATTCGAATACCCCATAACTGATGTTTTTGACCTGACATGTGTTGACCTTTTTCTAACGATAATGCTTCCCCGCCTTTGACTCGTTTGCGTAAGTTCTTCATCTAAATCAATGCTTCTGGCGTCTAGTTTTTTAGGTGCGGCACTTCGAACCGCCTCAATTGGTTTGGCAAAACCCTCCAATTGGTCGTAGAGAGAAATAAGGGTTTCTCGACGAGATGAAGGGATGGCTCCTAAAATGTCGGTTTCTGTTTGACACATCACCAAAAACGATTTTTGTTCCGGGTTCTTCAGATAACAATCTAAGCAACTTCCAAGAGAGCCATCGCCAAAGAAAACGATCCCATAGGCTCCTTTTCTGGAATAATTAAATACAAAAATTTATCAGCAATAACAGCGGAACAAGTGGGGGTAAGTCCTCGATAAATTTGGATATCCCTAAGTTGATCATCCAAAAGTTGATCGATATAGGCATTGACTTCCGGTAAAATAAGGAGAGCACGCAAGTGATCTTGGGATGATTTCGCTGAAAATATGCCTTGGAGCTCATTCATAAGTAGGGCTGCCTTATGGGATTTAAGAGTTTTATCAGCTAGTGCGTCTTTTAGAGATATGCCAAGATTTAATAGATGACAATGTTACCTATGCGGAATTTCGTACAGGACTTAAAGACCTAGGATCAGGTTTAAAAGGTCACCTTAAAGCCATCCTTAGAGGGATTCAAAAAGGAACAGCGGCTACTCCTCTTAAGGTGGGTTTAATTCTTAGCTTGCGTCGTGATACAAATCCTGCCCTAGCCAATCAAACCATCAACTTGGCCCTCGAATATCGAGATAAAGGGGTAGTAGGTATTGATTTGTCGGGCGATTCAACCGTTGGAGATGTCAAACTTAAAGCCGGCATGATCAACGAACCAGCGAACCACCCAGCCCTCAAGCTCTTACTTAGCGGTCACCCTGTCTCGATCTGCACCGATGACCCCCTCATATTCAACACCTCTCTCTCAGAAGAATATGCAAAAGTGGCGCTCCTAACTGGACTTTCTCCCGAACAAATCGAACAAACCCAAAAACAAACTGCTCGTTCCACTATATTCAATAGTCTCAATCATTTCTTTTTTAAGTTTCCAAAGTTGTAACAGAGTCAAGTTGTAATGAAAGGATGAGGCGTTGGTTCAATAAGACTTTTTGCTTCTTGAATTAAAGCATCCAGCAATTGTTTTTCTTTCTTTCCATACTTTGATTCACAGGGTGGATGGCTTGATTTCAATATCAGCTAGTCTTTTAAAAAATCAGCCATGCTGAGGCTCTGGTGAGGGCACCTTTTTAGGACTTCTTTGTCTTCTGTTACTAGGACTGTGCCAAATTTTTCAGCAAGGGTGATGAAATGGGCGTCGTAGACGCTAATTTTTTGCTCGATTGAGATACGAAGAGCGTCTTCTAGTTCGATGTCGTACTCAAAATCATTGAGCTCTTTTTTGGTGCGAATGAAATGTTTGATAATTTCGTCGGCTGGCTTATTCTCTTTTCTAGCTAATTTTGAGATGACATTTGCATATTCCTCTTTCCAGATAGGAGGCAAGATCCATTGCGGATCCTTTTCAAGAACACGTTGAGCTATTTCTGTCAGGTGGGTTGCGTTAAATAGATGAACGACAATGCAGGTGTCGGCAACGATCATTCCCGACCCTCATCGATCGCTTTTTCAATAAAACTCTCGGTTATTTTTGTATCCCATTTAAAGGGTTTCGGCTTTTGAAGCTTACGACTGCGGATAGTTAGGCCTTCAGTCAATATAACGATTGCCTCTTGAGTCTTGCTGCGGTGGTTCTCTTTGGCAGATTGTTCAAGTAGATTAAAAAGTTCAACTGGCAGATTTCTGATCAAAAAATCGCGCGATTCCCGCTCTTCCATGATGTCCTCCTGATATCTAAAAGATATCATTTTGATATCAGAAAGGCAATAGGCAAATTTGAAAAATCTGGGGGTTCAGATAGGAGAAGAAAGAATGCCCAGGATAGGACTCGAACCTACACACCTTACGGCACCAGAACCTAAATCTGGCGTGTCTACCAATTTCACCACCTGGGCTTTTTAGAATTATCATACAAGTTAACGACACGGATCCTTTTTGTCAATCTGAACTTTGCCTTCGGGAACTTTAGAAATTTTAATCCTCCTTTACATAATCTTAACCGATCCATGCTAATTTGAATGATGAGCCCAAACCCTCCTAAATCGTGAGATCATGCTGTTAGTGCGTTATATTTTTATATTTTTTTATCCCCTTCTTCTTTCCTCTTTTCTATGGTCTGAAACACGTGCCGAATGCCTGACTGATCATCATTTGAAAGAACTCACGCTTAAAAATGGCCTACGCGTTTGCCTGAAGCAATCAGAAAGGGAACCTGGGGAAGTAGAATTCGAATTGTTTGCCCTAGGAGGATTTGCTTCTCTCGACCCTCATGATCGTCCTTCCGCCTGGTTAGCATCAGAAACAGCGTGGGAGTCCGGTATCGTTCGTCAAACATCCGATGAACTTGCGTGCACTTTAGATGACCGCGCGATCGAAATGGAAGTAAAAATTAAACTTTTTGATCGTCAGATAGAAGTGACCACCCCCTCTTCCGAACTTGCGTATAGCCTGGG
>JAGVKY010000137.1 GCA_020050175.1 Parachlamydiales bacterium | reverse complement strand
GCCCTGCTGAGGTTGCCTCAACTTTTTATTTCCCTCAACATACTTCCGCTCTTTTCTCTGCCTTCACAACTGCCTAGAGGGACTTATGCAACAACGCCGGAATGGGTGGACATGTCGTCGAATTTGATCCAATGATTAATTATTTACGTGAAGCTGGATTTAACCGCTCTATTTACGTCATCACCTTTGGAGATAATGGATCAACTTCAGTTGAAGACGATGCAAAAGTAATCCAAGAGGTTGTAGAAGACATTTTAATAGCTCGTCCCTCTGTCACTCTTGATTTTGTAGGACATTCTAAGGGGGGAGTTGCGTGCCACTATTTGGCTGATAAGCTTGCTCCTGATAAGCCTTACATGGGGAAGGTCATCTCTGTGTCCTCACCTTACTTAGGTTCTATCCTTACCCCCATTATTGGCGGGAAAGTCGATGAAGATTTAGGCGTAGAGAGTCAGGTATTAAAAGACCTAAAAGAAGGACATCTAAAAGATAATTATTATTATATTGGAAACACACTTGATCATATAGTAACGGATCTCTCGGCGATTCCAGAGGGAGTTCCTGCTGGACGGATCTTACGAACAAGAGATCATAAGGGCCATGCTTTTATAACCTCTCAAGAAGTAGCTACTCAAGTTTTTGAATGGCTGAGCCCTCCAAAAAATACTGAAGAGGCTCCAACATCTGATAACAATTAAGAGCCAAGGGATTGACGCCATAACAGTGGCGGAAGTTGCTAATGATATTTTTGAGGGAGCAGGAGCTACTTTTGACCTCATTGGCCACTCTAAAGGAGGAGTGGCTAAAACCTAATGAAAAAGTTTCCACCTAAATAGAAAGAGCCTTTTGATTTTATTTGCATGACTGGGCTCCCATTATAAGTTTCGATTTGAAGATCGCCTCTAAACATCCAGCCTGCATGAAAATTAAAGCTTAAAAATTGATGCAGAGAATAACTAATTCCAAATTCCTCACCCAAATTTCGGTATTCAAATATTCCAGAATTAAGAAACTCCAACCGTTTTAAACGGTGGCGAGAATTAATAATGCGTGTTGTCAAAGAATAAGAAAATGCGTTCGGACGATAAACTAGGGAAAGGTTGGTAGGGAAAAGAGCGTGGATTTCCCAAAGGGGAGAAAAGTACCACTCAAAACCGAGAACTGGCCAAAGTTTATCTTGCTCAATGCCGTACCGGGCTAAAAATCCTACCGAGGTTGTAAATTGAGGCGAAAAATAATAGGTCCCCCAGCCGCCAAAAAAATAGAGGGCACCATTTTTTGAACCTCGATTCAAGTCGACATTATATTGAAATTCCCCTTGCACGGCCCACTGATTTTTAAAAAATCTTCCTCCTATAGTTCCGTAAGCATTTTCAAATATTTTTTGGCCGAAGAAGGGGGTGTCACACAATTTCAGCCAAGAGATTTGATAGCCGCCTGCGGCAGATAACATGCCGTACCCGCAAGGATATGCATATCCTGCACGGGCATCCATTTCAGAAAATCCTAACGAAATTCCTTCAAATTCTTTAGAAGTTACGCGGCTTTTGGAAATCCAATCCAACCTGTCGTCAAGTTGAAAAAAATCGAATAAAACTGCTTCTGGGGCTATGGGAGGTGCCAGTACTTCATCAAAGGATTCCGCTTCTGCAGAAAGGAGAAATGGGAAAATCAGTAAAAAGAAAAGTCGTTTCATTTAATTGAGTCGAAAAAAAAGCGAAGAATATGATTAAATGTTCGCACTTGTTAATATTGGCACCCAAATTGATAGCATAAAGGAGATTTCTTATGGCAAGTTACGGAACAGCTGGTTTCAAAAGTCATCCTACTGAGGGATCTTCCTTCTCTCAGCTCTTTGAAAGACTTCGGCAAGCAAGAGATCTTCACCTTCATTCAGCTATTAATGTAGAGGGGATAAGGGAGGTTTGGAACTCGTTTATCCTCAACAATCCTCCGATTGAACTAGTTTTACGTAGACTTGCTGAAAATGCTCGAAAAACTTATTCCAGTCAAAGCGATGAAGAAAGCTTCAAAGCTGAAGATGAAACCGAACAAAAACTTCGTGAAGAAGATCTTCAATATTTTAGAGAAACTGGTCTACCACTTTGCGTGGAATTTTTTGATCCAGTCTTCGGAGAACGTTCACAATATTTAAGTGTTAGAACTTTAGTTTCCGATATTAGTCTTTCATGTTTCTATGGTTTTACCGAGTCAGAAAAAATTGTAGCAAAAAGACTTGTTAAAAGGCTAAGAGAACTAATTGCTGAACCTGCAAATGTAACCCCAGATTGTCTGAAGTCTTTGCAGTACGATAATGATTTTCTAAAACTTGTGGGTAGGCAATTAACATGGGCTGAAAAATTTGAACTTTCACTTCTTTTGCAAGGAGTAAGCGATGGCCCTAATTTTGTCTCTGCCTTGGGTTATAAAACGGACACAACCAAAGTTCAAGAAGTTGTTCGAACAATTTTAGCTGATGGACCAGTCGTTGCTGCGGATGAAATTTCTCCTGGAGCCATGAAACTAAAATCGATTTTGTATTCTCTTACCCAATCTGAACGTTTAGCTGTAATTTCTGGTCTGCCAGACAAGCATCAGTTTTTTTGTGCTTTCATTGCATCTGTGTCTGGTTTAAAAAGAACGCCTACAAGCCCGGTGAATATTCCGCCAAAAGTAGATGCAGGCGAAGAAGGCGTTAGTGGTAGTGCAGAAACTGCATATCTTTCAAATGGCGCATATTCTTCATCAGATGATGATGTAGACGGAAGTAGAAGTGGTTCGGATTCTCCAGGGCGACATTCATTTGATCAAACAGATGACAGTTTATTTTTTGCTAATAAATAACTTGATGAATAGAAATTCCCCTCCATCATGGGGAATTTCTTCTATAAAAAAAACAAAACTGTGATTCTTATTTTTTTAAATAGCGGAAATTGTTTTCAGCGTTTCGATCAAAGCTTCCGCTAATTCTCTTCCCTTATCTAGGGGAGGTAGTGTTCTTTTTTTAGCCTGATCTTCTGTGTAAGTTGTTAAAACACCAAAGAAAATCGGAATCGATTCATCTAATACGACTCTTTGAATAGCATGAGCGACCGCCTCTGAAATGTACTCAAAATGGGCCGTTTCTCCTTTAATCACGCAGCCAAGCGCGGCAATCGCTTGGAAACGCCCAGTTCTTGCAAGCTTTTGAGCTATAATGGGGATTTCGAAAGCACCTGGAACATAAAAAACTTCAACGCTTTCTTCTTTCCACCCTTTTTCCATCAAACTTTCTTTAAAAGAGTGAAGAAGAACGTCGGTAATTTCTTCATTAAATTGGCTGACAACAACAGCAACAGATGAATTAATAAGTTTATTCATTGAAGGATTTGCGAGAAATGTTTGGAGTGCGTTGATATCTTAACGTACTCCAAAACTCTACTAAGGGGTGAAGAGGGGATCAAGGAGATGACCGAGCTTTTCTTTTTTTGTTTCGAGATAGCGACGATTTTCAGTAGTCAACGGGGAGAAAATGGGAATCCTTTCACTGACCTGAATGGCATACTTTTCCATTCCCAGAATCTTAAGAGGATTATTGGTCATAAGATGGATGGTGTTGACTTCCAGGAAGCGAAGAATTTGCGCAGCAATCCCATAATCTCGTTGATCGATAGGAAAGCCTAAACGTTCATTGGCCTCAACAGTATCAAGACCTCCATCTTGGAGGTGGTAGGCAGCAACCTTATGTCCAAGCCCAATACCGCGCCCTTCATGTCCCCTAAGATAGATGATGATACCTGCATCTGCCTCTTGGATCTCTTTTAAAGAGGCTTTTAGTTGAGCGCCACAATCGCACCGTTGCGAGCCAAAAACATCACCCGTTAAACACTCCGAATGGACACGGACTAACAGATTCTTTTTTCCTTTAATGTCCCCTTTGATCAAAGCAAGATGTTCATGGCCATCTAAATTTGATTGAAAGGCGATGACATCAAAAAAGCCAGCCTCAGTAGGAAGTTCTGCTTTCGAAACAGGCTTTACCCAAGTTTCGGTCTCTTGGCGGTAACGGATCAAATCTTCAATGTAAAGAATAGGAATACCGTGCTGTTCTGAGAATTCGGTCAGTTCATCGCATTTCTTTACAGAGCCATCATCATTTACAATTTCTGCAAGAACGCCACCCTCCCTTAAACCTGCTAATCGAGAAAGATCAACAGCAGCTTCTGTGTGGCCAGGACGCTCCAGAACTCCGCCATTGACAGCACGAAGAGGAAAGATATGGCCGGGACGTTGAAAATCGGTTGGTTTTGTGTTTGGATCAACAAGGGCCCGAATGGTTTGTGCGCGATCTTTGCTTGAAACGCCTGTTGTTGTTCCGTGTTGGAAGTCAACAGAAACAGTGAAGGCCGTTTGTTTGGGATCGGTATTATTATAAACCATCTGCTCAATTTGCAGTTCGGTCAGTCGCGTCTTAGAAAGAGGAACACAAATAATTCCACTCGTATGCCGCACCATGAAAGCAAGTTTTTCCGAAGTTGCTTTTTCAGCCGCTAAGATGAGGTCGCCTTCATTTTCCCGTTCGCTATCGTCGGCGACAATGACAAAATCCCCTCGCTGGATGGCTTCAATTGCTTTTTTTACTCGCTCTACATGCATGGAATCCACTTCTTTAGATATTTTGCTAGGAGATCGCCTTCAAGATTTACCCGATCGCCAACTTTTTTTTTGCCCAACGTCGTTTTTTCTGCAGTATGGGGAATTAAGGAAAAAGAAAAAAAATTATCTTTAACTTCAATCACAGTTAAGCTCACGCCATCAACAGCGATGGAGCCTTTTTCAACCATAAGATCCAGAATAGAAGGGGAGGCGGCAACCTCCATTATCCATCCATCACCCGGATAGCGCTCCATTTTAGAGATGGTGCCAATTCCGTCAACATGTCCTTGAACAAGATGGCCGTGGATCCCTTTCTGCAGTGTGAGAGATGGCTCCATATTAACGAAAGAGCCAGCTTTTAAATCATGGAAATTTGTTTTTACTAATGTTTCTGGGATCAGGTCGAGAATAATTTTTTGCCCGTCCAATTCGCGAACGGTCAAGCAACATCCATTGACTGCAACAGAGTCGCCCACAATCAAAGGAAACGGGGGGCGGCTGATGTGCAAAACCTTTAGGAGGCCTCGATCTTCGATCGATAAAACTTGACCTATGGCCTCAATAATTCCAGAAAACACAAAACTCAAACTAATTCAGACAGAAGGATGATGCCCTATCCTCATAAAATCTGCAAAGCACTCTCGTTTTCAAAAAAAAATAAACACAGAGAGCACAAAATAGCGAAGTCTTATTTACAAGCCAGATGAGATTAATTCTTCTTATTTTTTTTCTTGAGGAGGTTTTTGGCTCCTTTTTCGATCCCTTTAAAAAGTTGTTTTAAAGGGGCTTCCTGCTCGGGTTGTATCTGTTGTTGCTGCTGGGTCTTTTGGGGGGTGGTTTCTGTGATCCAAGGAGGCTGGGTGGTTGGAGGGGGGATCCCCTCTTCAAAGAAGCCGCCGGTCAGGAGATCGAGGACTCCGCCAATCAGGAGACCTTGGGGACTGCCTTGAATTTGGGCAAGCAGAGCCCCAACTTTGGCAGTAGCTTTAGATTTGTCAATCGCAGCAGAATCAAGAGCTCCTCTGAGGGAAAGGGGGAGGATATAATCCTGAGGGAGACCCCTCATCCCAAAAGCCAGTTCTAATGTTTTTGCCCCAAGACCAATTTCTAACATAACTCTGTCTCGAGGAATATCAATCTTACCCCAGATAGCAATCGGGAAGCGGTTGGAAATAAGGAGATCCACTCTTTTTAAAGAGACAATGCCTCCTTTCAACGAAAAATAAAGAGGGGTGAACCAAAGAATCTCCGGCTTACCTGGCGAACTTTTGGCACCAATCACTGAAAGAATGTCACCTAGCTCTTTTGTTGGATAAACCTCTACCTGATCTAATTCCGCAATTCCCTGACCTATTTCTACTTGATTGAAGTCAAAAGGGTATATAGGAAGTCTAAACCCTTTGGGATCAATTGAAATGCGGATCGGTGAACGGCCCCTAACACCTGTTGAAACAAGAGGCATAAGTTCACCTAAAATCCCATCGGCTACTTCAGGAGTCATCTGCAAAGAAACTTCCAGGGGACGGTTGAGAAAAAACCAACCTTCATGGAAGAGGCCATCAGCAACTAAGGTCCCTTTAGGAGAGGTCAATGAGGCCGAAAGAGTTCCTTCTCCTTTGTTGAATTTCAAATCGATGTCGGCACTAAAGGAAGGTGCCAGAATAGGTTCGACTCGGGAAAGCTCCGGAAAAGCGAGAAGAAGTGATGAGGGTACATTGCCCCCACGTAAAAGAAACTCAAGAGAAAAATCGCGAAGCGTAGGACGTTTTGGCAGTGGCGCTGTCCCGGAAACAAGCGCATTTAAGGAGAATCCACCATTGGCAGCCGTCATTCCAAAACGGAGCCCCTCTTTGCCTAAATTCCACTGTCCTTCCATCGCCGGAAGAGAAATTCTCTCTCCGTTTTTCCCTAAAAGGGTGGTCGGCATTATTTCGGCATGCCCTTTTCCAGTTCCTAAGAGAGGTTGGTTTCTTGGAAGAACCAAATTATCAATTTCAAGATTGATCTTGGCTGGTTCTAGAAGGGGTTCGAAAAACGCTGGAGAAAGATCAATTTCAACCCCTGGGGTCGAAAGTGTTAGTTTTTCTTTATCCCAACCGAAGCTTCCTCTCCCTTTGAGAGAAGAGCTGTCGACTTTAACCGACCCTACCGCTTTCTCCATCTCTCCTTTCGAATCAAGTTCTAGGCTTACTGTGCTTCCAAAAATTTCCTTGGCCTCTTCCGGAAGAAAAGCAGTCGGAAAATTTACTAGCACGAGAGAAAAGTTGTGATGAGCTTTTTCAAAAGATAAGTTATTTTCTTTAAGCCAATTTGTCAGAAGAAGATCGAGCGAAAGTTCCCCTCCGAGATGCGTGTTATCATTTGATCGGGCTTTAAGGGTAATCAAAGCCTTTTCTTCTTTTCCATCGAGATCGAGTGATCCAATAAGACTTTCTAAAGAAAACTCTTCTAAGGGGAGAGACGGGGTCGTCAACGAAGCTTGAAAATGCCAAGAGTCTAGTTTGTCCCAATAGAAAGGTTCTGTAGGAGTCCATTCAATGAGAAGCTCGGCGTCTCTTTTTAGAGAGGGTAACTGCGGGAAAAACTCACCTGCCACTTGCGGCGTGAGATGATAGTAGAGAGTAATCGGCTGCCACACCTCTATTTTGCCTTGATTATCAAGAGAAAAATACCCTTCTCCTTCAAGCTGCGGGGTTACTAAATGGAAAGCAAAAGGATCAAGCTCCAAAGCATTCTCTTCTAAAAGATAACCTTGCGCTGTAAAAGCAAGTTTACCCCCATCGCCTAAGATTTTTTGGATTTTTTCTTCTTTTAGAGTAAAAGTTGTTTCACCATCGAATAAAAAAGGAGCCCCATCTTGCTTTGTAAAATCGATGACAAAATTAGGCAGAATTGATTTTTGATCCTCTAAACAGCCCTCTAGATGACCTTTAATAGCCAGAGAATAAAGGGTGTTCTTTAGAGAAGCGCTATCGATTTGAAATGTGATCGGACATAAAGCTTTGTAAGGGAAGGGTAATTGAAAAAGCTTTCCCCTCACAGGTTGCTCTAGAGAAATCCTTTCACCCCAATCAAAAACAAGGGGAGAAATTTCTAAATTTTGAGCTTCAACTTCAAATCTATTGTTTAGTCCATCGATTGTAACTGCGGGCCCTAAGAAAGAAAGAGGTTCTTGCAAATTAGCAAGGGCGTGCCACTTCATTTCTCTCAAATCAGCTGTCAGTTGAACACTTTCAATTCCAGGAAAAAAAGTTGGCGCAGGCACCCAATTAAGCTGGATAGGGGATCCCCCTCCTTTTATTCTTTCTCCTTGAATTTGAAAGGAAGTTATCTCTCCTTGATGTAAAGCCCCTGTTAAAGAGAGTGAAGGCCCAAAGGCGTCTACTAACATCGGTCGCGGCAAAAGACGGTCGATGGTGGCGAGTGGAAAACTGTCGAGATCAACATCTAGATCGAGGGGTCTAAAGTGATCAGCGGGGCCGGATAAAAGGCCTTTAACATTGACTTTCCCTTCTCCTTTTTCAGAATGAGAAACCCCGGTTAGGACAAAAGGAAAAGTTTTAAAACCATCTTCACTTTTAAGATTTAGATTCACCTGTTCAAGAGAAATACCCCCAGCCTCAATCCTCCCATTTTCAAGCTTAATTTCAGAAAAAGGGTGGGAAGGCGTCAGTAAAGCTTTCCATAACGGATTTTTGAAAACGGCTTTTTCAACAAAGGCGGTTACCCCATCTTTTTTAAAGACAATTCCATGAGCCTCTTGATCAGATAACCAATTTAGAGAGAGACTCTCGACAGTTGTGGATGGGACAAACTTGGAAAAAAAATAAGGACCAAGTCGCGTCGATAAAAGAGAGGGCAGTAGTAGGGCGAAAGCCAAAATTACTGCAAGACACCACCCGATTATACGCATTAACTAACCAACCTTGAGGAAAAGCGATTTTGGCAATGCCTCTTGTTTATTTCAAATTTTAACATTATGTCGATCTTAGTTTCACTCCTATTTGTTATGAGTTCATTTTTTTCATCTGAAAGTTATTTTCTGGAGGAGGGTGGAGAGCTTCGTCCTCCGCTGATAGAACTTCTTCAATTGGACAATCTCTACGAAGATGGGGATGGTTTGAAAGAAGCTGTCCATAAAACTCAAAAGCACTGGTTAGGTGTTGTCCAAGGACGGGATGGTCGAGAAAGAGTAGATATGGTCGATTCTACCCATTGGCAATTGATTGAGAATGATGTTTTTACATGTCTAGAAAAACTTGGTTTAGCTCAAGGAAAAAGCCCTCTTTTAAAAAAATATAATTATGCGTTCCTCTATGGAGGCTTTGTCAAAGCCATGCGTTATCGCCTGAGAGAGCTAATCGAAGACTGGAAAAATGGGATCTCTTTTGATGAGCTGGTTGTTTTAACGGGCGAACGACCTTTAAGGGATTGGTGGGTAAACGATTTTTTAGGGTCAGCAAGAAATGAGAGCGAGGCGGCAGAGCTTCTCCTAAAGGAGGCAGAGCTCCCTTTTTCTTGTAAAATTACCTATATTTCTGTCCCGATGATAGGGAATTTGCGACCTTCTACTGGTGATACAATTCGTGCATGGCTGGAGACTAACCCTAAAGGGGGAACGATTCTTGCTCCTAGCCATCCCATTGTCTTTGCTTATCAAGATTTAGTAGCTAAAAACATCCTTGGTAAAGATTTTTTTATTGATACAACAGGGAAGCCGGCGGTCAGAGGTGGCGGGGGATATGTCTCCTTGATTTTCGATACTATTGCAAAATCGTTGTACGAAATTAAAAATAAATATCCCGTTGGTGTAATATGAATCCTTATGAGCATTGGTATTGATAATATTGAAGAAGTTTCTGCTCCTGAAAAGGAGGATAAAAAGGGATCATATTCCCTTGAGACCTTGACTTTGCTTGTCAATAAAGCACGTGTTGAAAAGCTTGAGAAAACTTTAAAAGATAATTTTAAAATTCTGAAAGGCCGCCAAGAAGAGGTAAAAGCTCTTCAATCCTTAACACGAGCGTTAAATACGGCAACCGACAACAAGGGTGTCTTAGATTTTACTAACTCTCCTGAGATCAAAGAGCTTTATTTAGAGTTGAATGACCGATTTAATCTGAAGCTTCCCCTAGGAAAAACGAAATTTACAGGGCAAGAAAGAGAAAGATTAATTGAAAATATTAAAACAGCTGTTGAAGAAAAAAATCTTGAAAATGACCTCTTAATGCACACAGTGCAACAGCTAAATAATGAGCGGTCCGAGTCTTTTCAAATGGCTAACAAAATTTTGAAAACTCTTTACGACACTAAACTTCACCAGGCACAAGCTTTAGGAAGATGACGATAGAAATTTCTCCAAGAGATTTAGACATCAAGCTGTCTGAATTTCCCCAGCCGGAAGTTGTCCTTCTTCCTCCAGAGGAGATAGAAGAGACACACCCTCAAGAGAATATAGAAAATCTTTTACCTTCTCCGATGTCTGTCTTTCACGAGGACCGTAAAAAGCAACATTTAGCTGAGCAGAAGTTGGTTGCTCCTAAAAAACAAGAGTCCAATAACGGGAAAAATCCATTTTTTCAATTCTTCTCTTGGGTGATGAATACTTTTTTCGGGGGAGAGGTCTCTAAAGAGTTCACTCCTGAGGAACAAGAAAAGATCCACCTTCTTTTTGATGAGGCAAAAAAAGCGCTTCAGGCGATCACTGAGGTTGTTGACGAAGACGATAATAAAAATTTTGAACAACTTCTTCATGCGATTCAGAAAAAGAGAGAATTGGAACAAAAGAGAACGGTTGCCCTCCAGGGGGAAGCTCTGACAAAAGCTCGCATCGAACGGGATTCTGTCCAGCAGGAAATTACCAAAAAAGCCGATCAGGTCATGGCGCAGTTCTCCAGGAAAAATTTATTTGAAAAATTTCAGCAGCTACTGACCCCCCTAGCAGGAATTCTTTCTAGTTTGCAATTGCCCGTCAAATGGGGGGCTGGACTTTTTGCCATTTCTGCTCTATCTGCTGCTCATGTGGGTTTAAGTCAGCCGCTTGGACAAATGGCCAGTACCCTTCTTGATCTAGCTATTTATCTGCCCCTAATGGGTGCCTCCGCTGCGGGAGTTGCCCCTGTATCGGTTACGGCTATTATTGGCTTTGTTCTTCTTGGGGCACAGGCATTGACGACAGCCATCAAGGCTAAAGCTGACCAAACTCTCAAGTCTTATCAAGGGGATTTGGGTGTTTTAAATAACGAAAAAAGAAAAGCTACAGAAAAATTGACAAGCATTGGCGATAAGGCCGCAAAGTTCACAGAACAGTATCATAAAGAGTTAGGAGCTCTCTCCCGTCAGATGGAAGAAATGGGGGAGTTGATTCAACTCATGTTTTCAAGGTAAGATAGTAAAGCTATGTCCCTAAATATAGATTCAGATTTCGATCGAAAGACCGAAGAAAGCTTAGAGCTCTGCCAACACCTTCTTGATGTAGATGGTTCGATTGATAGCCTGATGAAGGTGATACGTGAATGTCTCATCCGCGTGTCGTATATCGGTAGAATCATTTCTAAACACAATCTGCAAGCCCTCGAAGATGAGCTAGAACATGTGGTTAATGAGCAAAGGGACAAGATGAGAGAAATCTCAGGTTTTGCCCTTCAAATAATAGGAGCTGGGGCTCAAATGGCCGCCTCCTTTATTGGAGCGGGAGCTAAAACATTTACTAAAGGGGTCTCTGCAGCCTTTGGTGCAGGTGGACAATACGTTGAAATGTTAAAGCAGGCGGGACTTGTTCCTCTCCAAGCAAGAAACCAAGCGATCCTGTCCTACTTGCAAATCCATCAGCAGTCAAAAGCAAGCGAAGATCAGAGTTTCCAACAAGCAAAAGCAGGTATGGAAGCAGACGAAAGAGCTCGTCACGAAGCTTTCCAAATTTTTGCTAGATAATTACACAAGTTAAAGAGAAAGAAAAATGGCTTCTTCCAAAAGAGAAAATATTAAATTAAAAAGCACTGAGAGTGATCATTGCTACTTCACGACGAAGAATAAGGTCAATACGAGAGACCGGATCGAAAGAAAAAAGTATGATCCTACCCTCCGTAAAAAAGTCGTTTACAAAGAAGCTAAATAGTAGCTTTTCTGGCAAGAATCGTATAAAAGATTAACTAGAAGAGCCGAGTGCTACAAGTTCCTTCGCCCTTTTAAAACCTAATCATTAGACTTAGAGCATGTTCGAGATAGCCGTTGCCACCCAGTACCTCTTCCCGAGGTGGCGACGGCTATCTCTTTCTATTATTAGCTTGATAGCGGTTCTTGTTGTTACGCTTGTCGTTTGGCTTATTCTTTCCTTCTTTTCAGTGACGACAAGTCTTGAAAGAGGATGGATGGAGAAGCTGATCACCTTGGCGTCTCCCATCCGTGTCGTCCCGACAGAGGCCTATTTTCGCTCTTCCTATTACCTTCTAGATACGATAAGCAGCGAGGCTGGCTATACCCCTCGAACACTGCAGGAAAAAGTAGCAGATGGGAAAGTTTTATACGATCCTAGGATCGACCCTGAACCTCCTCGTGAATGGCCCCCTTTAGAAGGAAATCTGATCGAGTCTCTTTTTGGTTCAATTGACAAGGTCAAAGAAGAGGTGAGTGATCTCAAAACTTCTTTTTATGAGGTGGCTTCGGTCTCTCTTAGATTACAGATCAAACGTTTAATTAAGGATGAGGTAGAAGAAAGTGCTCTTTCTCAAACGCTCTGGGCCCTCTCTTTTGATCACAAAAACGAGGCTTTTGAGAAGACGCTGCTTCCCCCTAACATGTCTGACGTGGCCCATTTAGGTAAGAAGGTGACTTTTCGGGGAGGAGATCTTTCTGACCGTCTAGTTAAAAATATCCATAATGGAAAGCCCTCTCTTGTTTGTACAGATAAAGGATGTTTGCCCCTTTGGATTTCTAAGACCAGCAGCGAGTGGAATTTACCCGATGTCAAAGGTTGGGGAAAAGGGATTCTTTTACCTAAGCAATTTCGTGATGCAGGGGTTTTTATTGGTGATGAAGGGGCGGTTGTTTATGAGCTTGCGACCTTAACATCCAAACAAGAGGTTAAACATCCCATTTATGTGGCAGGGTTTTATGATCCAGGTCTTTTGGGGATGGGGGGCAAGTTTCTCTTAACTCACCCGGAACTGTTATCTCTTATCCGTTCACAGACCCATCAAGATAGTGTCCCTGGAACTGAAGGGGTATCTCTACGCTTTAACGATATCGATCAGGCTCCTCTTGTTAAGCAAAAGCTTCTCAAAGAATTCGAAGCTCGAGGGATTGCCCCTTATTTTAGAGTTGAAACTTTCCGGGATTTTGAATTTGTAAAACCTCTTCTCCAAGAGTTGACAAGCCAGAAAAACCTGTTTACTTTGCTCTCAGTGCTCATTTTGATCGTGGCCTGTTCTAACATCATCTCTCTCTTGATCATCCTCATCAATGACAAAAAGCGGGAGATTGCTATACTGCGTGCTTTGGGAGCCTCAACAGCAAGCATTGCCTTTATTTTTGCCTTTTCAGGTCTTGTGATTGGGGTCTTGGGGAGTCTTTTAGGAGTGGGTTTCACTCTGATCACTCTCAGATTTGTTCCTGATCTGCTTGACCTTCTCAGTTGGCTGCAAGGTTTTTCAGCTTTCCAGACTTTTTTTGGAAGTGGAGGATTGCAGATTACGTTATCAAAAGAAACTCTATTCTGGGTGATGGGGATGACATCCATTTTAGCCCTTTTCTCAGGGCTTATTCCTGCCATCAAAGCTTGCCGTCTTAAACCCTCAGAGGCTTTGAAATCGGAATGAGTTTTTTAAAAGTTAGAAATCTTAAAAAGACTTTTTACGCGCCCTCTCCCATCCCCCTAATCCGTGGTGTTGATCTTGATATTGAAAGAGGGGAGTGTGTAGCTATTCTTGGCCGTTCGGGAGACGGTAAGACGACACTTCTCCACCTTCTTGGACTTTTGGATCAACCGACTGAGGGGGAGATCTTTATCGATGGGGAAAAAGCTTCGAAATGGAATAGTGCCGCTTTACGTCGAAAATCCATTGGCTTTGTCTTTCAGGCATTTCATCTATTGGAAGAACTTTCTCCGATCGAAAATCTCCTCATGGCTTCGAAGATTCGTAGAGAGGAGACAAAAAGGGGAAGCGCCAATTACAAGCGGGCAGAAGAGCTTCTAGAGGCCTTTGGGCTCAAAGATCGTCTTGATTTTTCTACCAAGCTTCTTTCTGGCGGAGAAAAGCAGCGTGTCGCTTTAGCTCGCGCTCTTCTCTCATCCCCCCCTCTCATCCTTGCAGATGAACCAACAGGCAATCTCGATTCAGTTAACGCTGCCTTTATCCAAGAGACTCTCCTTTCTCTTAGCAAAAACGGCACCGCTGTCGTCGTCGTTACTCACGACGAACAGTTCGCCAAAAAGGCAGATCGCTCCCTCCGCCTCTCGCAAGGCGTTCTCTCTTAACCGCAGAGATCGCTAAGTTGTGGTGTTTGATCTAAATTCACCAAACTTACGTTTAGTTTCTGCTACCCATCGAAGTCGAACTTTGAAACCCGTGAGTTTTTCGGTGTTAGTTGACTGAAATCTTTTTTTTAGTTACTTCCTGGAGAATAAGGTAAAGATATGAGCGTTTTTCGGAGGGTACTTGATCGCCCCCTAATGGTGGTGGTCGGATTTTTTCTGCTCGCTGGCTTAGTGCTGTCTTTGATTTCACTAAGTGAATGGTGCATAGAGACATGTGCAGAAGCGCACGAATACCGTTTTTTCGGATATCCCTTCGATTTGCTCGGGATCGTTTTTTTCTCAATAGCCATCGCTTTGTGGTCGCTTAATTTTTTCTCTGAGGGGAAAACACTCTACTTATTAGCTCTTTTACTGAGCGGTGCAATAGGGGCAGAAGTATGGTTTATTCTTGTGCAAAAGCTTGTTATTCAATCTTTTTGCCCGGTCTGTCTAGCAATTGCCGGATGTATAATATTGGCGTCCCTTTGTCTTTTGATAGAAGGAACTCGCTTACTTTCTAAATCTATCACTCCAGGGGATCCTATTATGCTCCGACAAGCACGTCGCCGTTCTTTTCCTCCATTTTTGACTCTTATCACAGGTTTTTTTATCGCCTTCGTAGGAGTTTTTAAACCTGAACAGTCTTTCGCTCAAGGAACTTCGGAGCAAGAAGATCCTCTTTTTGGGAATCGTTCGAGCCCAATTGAAGTTTACTTTGTATCCGATTGGTTCTGTAAAGCCTGCAAAAAATTGGAACCTTCGCTCGCTGAAATTGTTCCATCAATCATGGAGAAGGCAACGGTTGTTTTTGTGGATCGAGCGATCCATTCTGAAAGCTTAAATTTCTTACCATACAATCTCTCCTTTATGCTTAAGGAAAAAGGAAAATACCTTGAACTTAGGGGAATCTTAACTGCTTTAACAGCAAAAACTAAATCTCCCACGCAACAAGATGTCCAGGAAGCTATTTCTCCCTTAGGCGTTACCTATAAGCAATTATTGTTTGCTGATATCGACAGTGGGATGAGGTTCTTCCAAGGTATTGCTCAAACTTTTCAGATCAATAGCACCCCAACGGTGATCATTGCGAATAAGAAGAAAATTGAGGCAAAGAAATTAGTAGGCCTTGATGAAATCAATCGCGAGAATATCCTCGCTTGGATTGAGAGGCTAAAATAGAAAAATATTTATTTGTAATATTTTATTTTTGATAAAAGATTTCTGATTTATGTTCTGGGATAACTAGAAAACAGATTTTTTCTTGACTTTAGGCCAATAGACACCTAATTTACTAAGCTATCATTTCAAGCTTAGGAGATTACCCTTGAAGTCAATATCTACCTTTATTTCTTTAGTTTTTTTATCTGCTTTTGCGCAGAATTTATACTCTGCAAATGAGTGTTATCCTGTTCAGTATGATGTGGATGAAGAATGGAAGCTTAAAGTTTACGGCGAATACTTGTACTGGCAAGTGATTCAAGATCAAATGCAATATGCCGGTGTCCTCAATGGGGGAGCAGCTCGCCTGATAGAACAGATTGGGGGTCCCTTTGATAATTTAATTGAACAAGCAAGGGTTGTTGAGCCACACTTTAAATGGAATTCAGGTTTTAGAGTTGGGTTTATTTTAAAGGATTCTTGCAGTTCATGGGATCTAGATGCCTCCTACACAAGATTCGATTATCGTCAAAAGTCCCATACAATGACTTCAGGTCATCAAATTTTACCTTTGTCAGTTCCAGCTTCAGCAATTTTTGCTTTCATCAATCAATCCAATAGTGCCAACATCCAATTTGGTGTAGAGGCTTCGAGCGATTGGCATTTTAATTACAATGTCGCTGATGTCACTTTGGGTAGAGGGGCTTATTTTTGGAGTGATTTCGCTTTCCGTCCTTACGTAGGGGTCAAAGGGGCTTGGATCTTGCAAAAGCAATTTGTCCAATATTTTGGTAATGAGACAAGACTTTCAAAGAGAACCCCTTTTATTCCTGTTACTGTCGATGTTATAAAGAGAAATCATTTTAGAGCTGTTGGGCCAAGCATCGGTGTGGATAACAGCTGGGGAATCGGCTGTGGATTTAGTTTAACTAGTGGTGTGAGTGGCGCTTTAGTTTACGGAAGAATTCATGTCGAAGAAATTCCTCATATAGGCATAGCCTCACATGACATCAAAGTTACTCTCCACACAGACAAGCTTCACCGTTTAAAACCAACAGTGGATGGTTATATTGGTCTTGATTGGACTGGAAGTTTTGATGGGTTTGGAGTCGTAGCGGGTGTTTCTTACGAAGTCCAACACTGGTGGAATCATTGGAATGCACCCGGTTCTGGTGTCAGCATTATTCTTACAGGTGGACAGCCTCCCATCGGGGACTTGTCGCTCCACGGTTTGAATGCCCACGTGGCGATCACTTTCTAGATAAAGCAGTGTTTTTTAAACCTCTCCTTTCAATGGG
>JAGVKY010000211.1 GCA_020050175.1 Parachlamydiales bacterium | reverse complement strand
ACAAACTGATGGATCGGGGTATAACCTCCAATCACAGCAAAATCTTCCACCTCAACATGGCCTGCAAGGGTTGAGTTGTTGCTCATGATCACACGGTTGCCCACTTTGCAGTTATGAGCGATATGACAGTAAGCCATGATCAGGCACTCATCACCCACCACAACAGAGGTCTCTGCTTGGCATGAGGAGTTGATCGTCACAAACTCTCTAATCTCGCAGCGCTTGCCGATCTTGACATAGGTCTTTTCGCCACGAAACTTTAAGTCTTGCGTTTTGGTACCAATGCTTGCAGAAGGCCAGATGATTGTCCCTTCTCCAATGGTTGTATAACCGTCAATGTAGGCAAAAGATTTGATGGTGACTCCATCTTCTAGCGTAACATTCTTTTTAACGATGGCATAGGCTTCGATGACGACCCCATTTCCGATCTTTGCCCCTTCTTCAACGATGGCTGTTGGATGGATGGATGTTTCTCTTTCCATTGGCTAACCTCTCCGAAATTGAGCTGGATCTACTAAGGCAAAAGTGATTTCTGCTTCTACAGCCACTCGATCCCCTACACTTGCTTTTGCTTTAACTTTACCTGCTTTTGTCGTGATATGAATGGCTTCGCAATAAAGCAAGAGCACATCGCCAGGGACGACAGGTGAACGGAATTTTGCATCGTTGACTCCTAGAAGAAGAGCGATTCTCCCATGATCTTTTCCTTGCAAACGGACGAGTATGCCGCCGGTTTGAGCAAGAGCTTCCAAGATCAATACTCCTGGCATGATCGGCGCCTGCGGGAAATGGCCTTGAAAAAAGGCCTCGTTCACCGTGACATTTTTTTGCGCCAAGATAACCCCTTTTTCAGCATCAGCCTGAAGCACTTTATCGACCAGTAGAAAAGGGTAGCGATGAGGAAGAATATCTCTCACCTGATTAACATCAAGAAGAGGTTCAGTCATTGAAGTCTCCAATAAGGCGTGCCAGTTCGACATGAGTCGCATGACCGGAACGGATTGAAATAATATGAGCCTCAAGAGGGTAACCCAAGAGGGTAAGATCTCCGATGAGATCCAAAACTTTATGACGGGCCATCTCATTAGGAAACCTAAGTCCCCCATTTGTTAAAATGGCCTCGCCTAAAATGACATTGGCATTAGAAAGGCTGCCTCCGCGGATCAAACCTTGATCCATAAGATAGGCAATCTCTCGATAAAGAGCGAAAGTTCTGCAGGGGGCTATCTCGCTAATAAAAATTTCTTGATTGATTTCGGCAGAGTAAAATTGAGCTTCGAGAGGAGGGATCCCTGGATAGCTTAAAGTGTAGCTAACTTTAAATCCGGAATACGGTACGGCAATTAGACTGACATCCCCTTGCTGGAAAACAATAGGTTTATCTAGAGAGCGGATGACAATCTCTTCGTCTTGTTGAACTTTCCCCGCCTGATGGAACATCTCTACAAATGGTAAAGAACTTCCATCGCCTACAGGTGGTTCAATATTGGAAAGCTCGATGATCAGATTATCGATACCGAAAGCCCTGACTGCTGCCAGAACATGCTCGACTGTATGGATCCGAACAGGGCCGTCGCCTAGGATGGTACTTCTAGAAGTATCGACCACTTTTTGGTAAGAAGCCGGAACTTCTGGAGTCCCTGGTAAATCTCTGCGACGAAAACGGATCCCATGCCCTGGTTTTGCAGGGAGAATTTGCATCTCGACAACTTCACCTGTGTGAATCCCAATGCCCTTGTAGGCAACAGGTTTTGCAATTGTAAAAGCTGGTTTCCGTTTTGACACAGAAAGAGGATAGTTTAAATTATCCTATGATTCAAGTGAGTTTGAGCTTTCTTTTTCTCTCGAGAAGAAGGGAAAGACTAGCAAAAAGAGCGCAAAAAAGGATAAGTGGAGGATCCCCTAAGTATGTATAGATCGTCCTAAAATGATAGCGAGGGACGGTGACCTGAAGAGCGTCGGAGAGATTTTCTCGATCATCATAGTCATTGCCCAAGACAGCAAGAGTTTGTCCAATGCTATCAACCGCCGCCGTCACTCCCGTATTCGTTGCCCGTACTAAAGGAATTCCCATCTCAATAGCTCGTAAACGGGCATGGTCAAAATGTTGCTGAGGGAGACGGGAACGAGGGTACCAAAAATCATTCGTCAAGTTGACGAGCATTTCGGCCCCTTGTAAGCGATTATCCCGCATAACATTTCCATACGTTTCTTCATAGCAGATCGAAAGACCATAGGAGGAACATCTGCCTGCAATCACCTTAGCCTGCGAACCTGGAGTAAACGAACTGATAACGCCGTAGTTTGCGGCCATGGCTCTCAAAAACTCAAAAGGGATGTATTCCCCAAAAGGAACAAGCACCCTCTTTTCGTATCTCTCGATGGCTTCACCATGAGGGAAAAAGACAAGAGCGCTGCTATAGTGACGCCTGGATTGATCGATCAGCGCGTCAGAATCTTCGAGGCCAGCCACAACTTCCGCATTAAATAGATTGGAAATGCCCTGAATCCAATAGGCATTGTTAACCATATAAATCTTTCCTTGAGGAGTCTCGTGGAAAGTGGCCAGATGTTCTTCAAATGAAGGGAGAGCTTTAAGGCCATCTTCTCCAAAAAGAGCCTTAAATTCCCGCTTAACACTCTCATAGGGAAAAACGGGATAGTAGGTCCCGAAAGGAACGACATATTCAGGCAGAACAATCATATCGATCCCTTGGCGGCGATGACGAGCTAAGATCGAAAGAATTTGTTTCCATTTTCCATGAGAGTAGAGAAGAGTCGACTGAGGGTCATGCAGTTCCATCACCTCTTCGACAGGGAAACCTGGCTGAACCAACAACACATCCACCACTCGCCCATCTTCAAGATCATCGACAAGCTTAGGGTAATGAATCGCAAGATGGATGAGGCCAAATAGATAAGGGAAAAGAACTAAACCTATAAAAGGCCACTTTTCAGAACGCCCGGCTATCATAAAGCGAAGCGCATAGAGGTTGGTCAAGATGACTAAAAAGGAGAGACCATACAAACCAAGGATGGATCCAGCTTGTAAAGGAATGAGGTAAGTCGAAAAGGCAAGACCCACAGGGTTCCAAGAAATCCCTGAAAGGATGAAGAGGTGAGACCACTCAAACAAGGTCCAAAGAGAGGCAAAAAAGAGCGGGCCGGACCATTTCATCACCCTTTCTTTCGTCATCAACGCTGTGAGTAAACCAAATTGGGCGCCAAACAACCCCGACATCGTTAGCCAGATCGGGTAAATATAGAGATAGGGATGGGTTAATGACCAAGAGAGTTGGATGAGCTGCACCCCTGTAAACCAAAAAGCCCCTAAGTAAAATCTTTTTT
>JAGVKY010000124.1 GCA_020050175.1 Parachlamydiales bacterium | reverse complement strand
GTGTGAGCAAATGTCTCATATCCTTAATTAGGCTTTCTAATGACATGTGGAGCGACTCCTCTACTTAATGTTTGATCACAATTTACCAAATAGCGAGATTCCGATATATTGTGCAAGAACTTTCTAAGAATTTTTTTATTTTTTTAATTAGTGAAAAGATACCTTCTATCAACTTCTCAATGCGATTTATGGTTTGAGAATGGTGTATAAAGCAAATTTTTTAATATTTTTTATCCCCCTTTTTAGCCCCTGTTTGGGGGGTGATTCTGGGGTAGAAAAACCCCCCGGCATTGTTGAAATCTTGGCCGGAATGGATCAAATTTCTTCCGGAAAAGTCGCAGAAGGGATTCAAAGGGTCAGAAAAGGGAGAGCTCTTATTTTTGATGAAAGGGGGAATTCTTTGATAGAGACTCTTTATCAAGCCTCTCTTATTGAAGAGGCTAGGGGCGAATTAATCCTCGCAAATGAAGAAACTGGAATTCGGCGAGGAATTCACCTCATCTCAGCTGAAAAATTACTCTCTTTAGTTGAAGAAAAGTTTCCAACTCTAGAAAGTCACCTTTTATCTCTCCAACTTTTAAAACAGAGAGGGGAGAAGGAACAAGCTCTAAAAAAAGTTAATTATTGGTTAGAAGTGTCAATTTCTCCTTTTGAAAAGGCAAAACTTCTATTGGCAAAAGGAGAATTATTAGAAAAACAGGAAACGCTATTAATGGAGGCCTTATCGCTTTTTGAAAATATTGCGTGGGAAGGCAATGAGACCCAAACTCTTCGATTGCAACTTGCAAAAATAGCACAGAGTAAAGGGGATACGACCGGAGCTCTGCGCCTTCTTTCAAAAGTCGTCAATTCCAATGATCCGTCACCCCTAGTCAAAGATGCCCTCTCGCTAAGAGCCGATCTCTTAGATAAAATAGGAAGACCAGATTTAAAAGTGAGGCATAACGGATGTGGGAATTGATAAAAAGCGCTATTGTAGAAGGTAATCCAATTATCTTTTTGATCTTTTTAACTTCGTTTTTAGCTGTTTTTTTCTTTGTTGAGAGGTGGCTTACCTTGCAAAGAGCAGCAGTGGATGGAGAGGGTCTTCTATTAAGACTTTCACCGTTTATAGAAAGAGGAGCTTTTGGAGAGGCCTACCACCTTTTAGAAGAGACTGCTGGTGCCTTACCCTCTGTATTTAAAGCCGCTCTTTTAAAACAGGGAGAAGAAAGGGGTGAAATGATGGCAGCTATGGAACTACAAGCAATGGTTGAAATGGGGGCTATCGAACGGCATGCCAATCTTCTTTCGGTGATAGCCCATATTGCCCCTCTTTTAGGCTTGCTTGGGACGGTATTAGGCTTTATTGATGCTTTTGGAGAGATGAGGTTAAGTGGCCTTTTAGATACATCGGCATCAAAAATAGGTGAGGCGATGGAGTCGGCTCTCTTGACGACTGCTGCAGGTCTTGCAGTCGCGATCCCAACAGTTTTTGGCTATAATTTATTGGTTTCAAAGATCACTTCGTTTGGTTTAGAGCTCGAATCTTTTTCGCGTCGATTTGTTGATTTACTGCAGGGGAAAAGAGGTGTTTAAGGGAGGCTTCCAAACGAGGCTTCGTCCTAAAGAGACCCTGATTGACTTAGCTCCTCTTGTGGACGTTGTGTTTCTTTTGCTCATTTTCTTTTTTGTTACATCGGAAATCCTCCCTTTAAAATCGATTCCCTTGCAGCCCCCAAAACTGAATTTGGAGGCAACCGCCATCCCAAGTGAAATTTTGGTGTTGATGGATCGTTTCGGCATCATTTATGTCGGTTCGCACAAACGTGTGACCACCTTAAGTGATATCGCCCTTTTTCTTAAAAAAGAGCTTTCTTCAACCGAAGAAGAGGTTAACTCGAATAAAAAGATAAAACCCTCTCTTCTTGTCAGTGTCGATAAAGAGGTGCCTTATGGGATGTTTCTTTCTCTTTTTTCCACCCTTTACCAAACCGGCTATCCGATTCGTCTTGTTTTCGAAAACCCTCTCTCCTAAAAAAATAGCCTTTGGGATAACGGCCTTCCTTCATCTGCCGCTCCTCTTTGTTGGGCTTAAGCTTCCTGATTATAGGGAATCTCCCCCCTTGAAAGCGGCTGTTGTGGCTATAGGATTGGAACAATCGCTTGAATGGGCCCTTTTAAGGCCTCCCCGCTGGGAAGTGAAAGGAATTAATTTACCTCCTCTTTTAGAACACGAAGAACCTCCTCATCAGTTTCTTTCTACCCGTGTCCTTTTGGATGCAGAAGAGGGTAAGATTATCTGGAGCGAGCACTCTTCCTCTTACTTATACACTTTGCAGTTTGCGGAAGAAGAAGGCACGCGTTACCGTTGGGGCTATATCGCGATCTCTCCATGACACCTTCTGCTTTGTTTACACTTTACCTCATTGGTACTCTGTTAGTTATATTGGTAATTAGCTATCGGACGGTTATCTGTAGATCCTCAGTAACGACGCGGCAATGTCCTTTTTGCGGTCATCGAACAATCGTTAAAAGAAGGGAGAAATTTTTTAAGTGTCCTCAGTGTTCGAATATTGACTAAAGTAAGTTGAGCAGAATAGAGGGATAAAGCTATTTTTGGTGAATGATGGATGCCTTTCCGATCGATTTTGAGCTAACGTTTGTTGCAATCCTTGCTTTTATAGCTGTTGGATGCAGTCTTGCAGGGATGATTCTTTTCACGAAGGCAAAGCTCTCATCTAGCGAAGAGTGTAAAATCGTTGTCAACGAAGACCCAAAGCTGACAGTCCATGTGCCAGCAGGAATGACCTTATTAAACGCACTAACCTCTAACGGCATCCCCATCCCTTCGCCTTGCGGTGGTAAGGCTACATGCAAGCAGTGCAAGGTTCAAGTGACCGAGGGGGCAAGCGAACCTTTAGAAACTGATAAGGGAACATTTACCAAAAAGCAGTTGAAAGAGGGATGGAGACTTTCTTGCCAATGTAAGGTAAATAACTCGATGCATGTCCATGTCGACGAGCATTCCCTCTCCACTAAAGAATGGATGGCAACAGTCGTCAGCAATGAAAACGTCGCTACTTTCATTAAAGAGCTTGTCTGTGAGATTCCTGAAGGAGAGGAGGTTCCTTATCAATCAGGAGGTTATCTACAATTCCATGTTCCCTCCTTTAAGACCAACACGAGCAGTTGGAAAGAAACCATGGAGCCGAGATATCACGTTGATTGGGAAAAATATGGGATGTTTGGGAGAGAGATCGATTTTTCTCAGCTAACTGGCAGCGATATCCGAGCCTATTCGATGGCTTCTTACCCAGCAGAAGGAAGAAAACTCATCTTTAATATTCGCATAGCCACCCCCCCCTTCCGGCAGGGTAAGCTTGCCGAAGACGTTCCCTGGGGAATCTGCTCTTCTTATACTTTTGGGTTAAAACCTGGAGATAAGATAAAACTTTCGGGTCCTTATGGTGAGTCCTTTATGGTAAATGATAAGAGAGAGTTGATTTTCTTGATCGGAGGAGCTGGCTCCTCTTTTGGGCGAAGCCATGTTCTCCATCTATTCCGAACCGAGAAGACCAAGCGGAAGGTGAGCTTTTGGTATGGAGCTAGATCTTTAAAAGAAAATATTTACCAAGAAGAATACGAAAAATTGGCTAAAGAATTTCCTAACTTTACCTACCATCTCGTTCTTTCAGAGCCTCTACCGGATGACATTGCTGCAGGATGGCCAAAAGATGATCCTATTAAAACCAATTTTCTTTTTAGGGCTTTTGAACAAGGGCAGCTTTCAAAAATGGAAGAACCTGAAGAGTGCCTTTTTTATGTTTGCGGTCCTCCTCTTCATAATAGCAGTGTGTTAAAATTGCTCGACGACTATGGGGTGCCTAGAGAAAGCATCGTCTTAGACGATTTCGGAAGTTAATGGAGATCTACGTAGCTCAGCTCAATCTGACTGTAGGGGCGATTCGGTCCAATAGTGAGAAAATTGCTCAGGCCATTGAGAGGGCAAAAAAACTTGGCGCTGAGTTTATTGTCACTTCCGAATGTGCCTTGACTGGCTATCCTCCTCAAGATCTACTCCTTCTCCCCTCATTCATTGAAGAGGCCGAAAAGGAGGTCGATCGTTTAGTCGCGTTGACAAAGGGGATTACCCTTTTTCTCGGATGTCCCCGATTTTCCTCTTTGAAATATGGGAAAACACTTTTTAACAGTTGTTTAGTCTTAAGTGATGGAGCTCTATTGGGAGCCTACGATAAACAACTTCTTCCAACTTATGACGTTTTTGATGAGAGACGTTACTTTGAACCTGGTCATGGAAGCTCACTCTTTACGATTGGTGGGCGACAAATTGCCCTAACCATTTGCGAAGACATTTGGGGAGAAGAGATGGACTCTCTTTACCCTGAAGATCCCATTTCTAAATTGGAAGGCAAAAGAATCGACCTTTTGATCAACCTGTCTGCCTCGCCTTACCACTTACAGAAAGTAAAGACTAGGATGGGAATAGGGGCACGTTTGGCTAAAAAATTAAAGGCTCCCGTTCTGCTCTGCAATCAGGTAGGGGGCAATGATGGTCTTCTCTTTGATGGAGCCTCTTTTCTTATGGATCGTCAGGGAG
>JAGVKY010000065.1 GCA_020050175.1 Parachlamydiales bacterium | reverse complement strand
GTCGGACTTTTTTCCCTGGAATCATCAAAGCAAAAAGGCCGGGCCTGTTGTGACACAGACCCGGCCTTTTTTGTTTATTTGAAGCTTCTTTCTTACCAGCTTGTGGCGATGCCGAGAATGGCATTGTAAGAAGAGACATTTGACCACCAGCGACCTGTCAATTGAAGGTAGATGTCGTAACCATCTAAAGCATCGGCTGAGAGGTAAATATCAGCTTCTCCACTGAAACGGCTCATTTGCAAGCCCTTGACGGTGTAAGGCGATCCGAAGGATTCGAACCGTTGGTGGCAATTGTGATTGTCATTCGTTAAACGGCAATGAGCAAGCGCATCCAACCCAATAGTCCAGTAGCAATCCAACAATGGAAGCACCGTCGTCGCATGGAACCCAAAGTCTCCATAGACATTCGTGATGGACTTTTGCTTATGCGAAAGTCTAATGAGGTCATCCCCTTTTTCCGCAAAACGGTTAAAGGAGTAATAACCAGTCTCCAGACCTACAAAAGGTTGGGCAAGGATTCCTGGAATCTCTAAATCCGTTAGCGAATAGAGAATAGATGCTAGATCGAAATCATACCCCCCTTCCACATAAAACGTCGTTTTAAAGACGTTAGGATTGCTTTTTACTGAACCCTGAAATTTTGATGCATGGACATGCCTTTTTACCTCTTCATCACTATATCCGAGGATTAAGTCACTATAAGCATACCAGCCGGCTGGACGAAAGACAGCATAAAGGGCTCCCATATAATCGTTTCGCTGGTTATTTCCTCCGAAATGAAACTTCACATCGTCATATTCGTAAGAACCGGCCAAACCAAAAGTCCAGCAAGGTCCAAAGGGCATTTGAGCCCCTAAAGAGATTTCTCCGTGATTAGTCGAAAATTCTGGAATATGATGATTGCCATTCGCATGCACTCTACCACCACCCCCTTCTATCCAAACTTCTGGGCAAGCTTCGTAGCAGTCACTTTCGCGAGCAAAAATTCTTCTGATAGGATTGAAAAGTTCAGCTAAAAATCTTTGACTTGCCCACTCAGAAGTCAGAAGCAAAGTTGTATAGGGAGTGCCTGAGAGGGCATTAAGAGTGTGCAGGACTTGATCACCGGGCAAACTAATCAAAGCTTGAACAAGGGGATCAATGTCTCTTTGACGCGTTTGGATTTGTTTCGCAATTTCCTTTTGATTAGAAGTTTTTGCAAAAGAGAGGAGATTTAAATTTAGCTCCAATAAGGCGTCATTTCCATGATAACTCACGTCAGTAGATACAATCGGACTGGGGAAGTGGACGGTAGAAAAAGCATTTTCAATCCCTGCCGAGGCGTGCATGAACTGATATTTCTTGCCAAGTAACACTCCATCGGTTGGTTGAACCGTAAGAATTGAACCCTCTCCTAATTTGGCAGATCCACCTACCGTCAAGCGTGAGCTTGCTCCGGCATGATCGACCTGAACCAAGAAATTACCCCCATCCTTTTGTTCATATGATCCATCCAAAGTCAATGTTCCGATCGAATTTCCAGGAGCTACCGTTCCGCCATTCACAACGATATTGCCGAGAATTTCTCCCGTACCGCTAAGAACGCCTCCATGGGAGACATCGACATGACCTCCTAAAACGCCATCCACAGAAAGATTCCCCCCTGTAATGGATGTTTGACCGGTAAACCCTTCGTATTTATGGGGCAAGGATAAGGTACCGACTCCATTTCTAATGAAATTCCCATTTCCATCAAATAGAGCACCTAATGTTCCGCTTGATGAAACTATTAAAGTTTGGCTTCCGATATGAAGAGGTCCTTTAAGAAGAGAAACATCTCCTGTCAACGTAAGAGATCCATTCACAATCGTTGTAGCGCCTGAGTAGGTATTTGCACCACCTAAGGTGACATTTTCTAGACTGCCAGACTGGTTGATAAAGACCTGACCCGTTCCAGAAATGATTCCACTATAGCTATTTGGAGATTCGAAATTAGCTAGTGCACCCGACTTAAGATTAATCTCTCCAGTCATTTGAGAAAGATCTCCGGTGTACTCAACGCCGCCGCAATGAACAGTCGTTAGTCCCTTTAATGTATGGGCTCCACTAAAGCTATGATTTGCTGCATTCCCAGAAAAATTGATTTCTACATTACCAGAACCAGAAATCAAGGTATGGATTTGCGTTCCAGATGAGGCATCAACTCTAAGGGTAGCATCGGTGTCAATGATAAGATTGGCAGGAAGTTGTACTCCATTAGTTACGGCAACAGAAATATTGGATAATTCAAGAGTCCCCTCCCAACCGTTATTCGTACCTGTCAATGAAGAGAGAGAATTTCCATTTTTTAAGGTTAATAGACCAGTAGGATCCCCTGAAAGATTCCCTTGCAGTTCTACACCAAATGTTCCGGCATCGATTGTACCAACTGAATCCACCTCTAAATTTTGGGCTAAGGTCAGGAAATCATTTAGCTGAAGTTTCCCTCCATCAAAAGTGATGGCGCCGGGACCGATGTTATGACTTGAACCTATAGCTAGAGTTCCAGCAAAAAGGGTCGTCCCCCCAGAATATGTATTTGTTCCAGTTAATGTAAGGATTTGAGTTGGTGGGGCAGCAACTGGAGCGGTTGCCACTGCAACTGCAGGATTCATACCATTACCCATTCCTGACATTTGGGGCATCGGAGGAAACTTAGAAGCTAAATTTGAAGAGGAAGAACCGCCAAAAGAGTTTGCTCCAAACCCTGAGTTTCCCATTCCCATTGCAGGCATCGGCTGTGTATTTTGTGCTATGGCAGGTGGTTGGACAGGGCCATTCTCATTCACCATCAAAGAGCCTTCTCCAGTGATATTTGCACTAAAAGTTGCTGTTTTTTTGACTTCTATATCTAACGAAGTTCCACTTGCCAACGCGATGGTCGATTTAAATTCTGGAGCGTTCTCAATAACTAAAGAACCGTGTGCCAGATTTGTTGTCCCGTCAAATGTATTGTTGCCTGATAGTGTGACAACACCTGTGTCTGCAAAATTCGCATTGATATTGAGAGTACCAGTCCCAGTAATGGCTCCTGATATTGTTTGATTTGTAGAGGTACTGAATTCTAACGTCCCTGAATTTAAATCAACGCCGCCACTTAAGTTCGCACCGTTACTAGCAATCACAGTGGTGGAAGGGGAGATTTTAATAGGCCCATTCCAATGATTCATGGTCGGGGAAAAAATCAAAGAGCCGTTTCCTGAAGAAGATAAAAAGGTCAGAGCGCTCGAAGAACTTCCCGACAAGGGAGAGGTCATTGTCCATCCCGATGTTCCTAAAAGGTCGATAGAACTGTTAGCTAATATATGCGTTTTAATCGCTAAATTTTGGGAATTTGAACCAAATTTAAGCGTACCGCCATTTAAAGCTAGGGTTCCATTTGGAATATTGGGGTTTGCCGAAAAGACTACAGAAGAGCCTGCATCTAAACTCAAAGTTCCTCCCCAGGTGATACTCGAAGGGTAAAAGACTAAAGTCCCCGTGGAAGTGCTTGATGTGATGTTAAGTGTTGTATTTCCTCCAGACAATGGCGAACTTAAATTCCATGTTTGGCCATTTAGATCGATGGTTCCATGATTTGTTAAGATAAGAGGTGTGGATAACGTTCCACCATTAGAAACAAATTTAAGATGACCCCCATTGAAGGTCAAAGGACCCGTTCCGATTTGAGAACCTTCGCTAATGGCTAGAACTCCTTTAAAAAGGGACGTTCCTCCAGAGTAATTACTTCCACTTGAGCTTAGGAATAAAGTTCCAGAAGATCCATTTTTGTTAAGATAGACAGCTCCTGACCCCGTTATATTCTGAGAAAATGTTGATATCCCTGTCACCTCAAAATCAGCATTCGCACTTCCGTAAAGAGCAATAGGGCCGGTCAAATTCGAAACATCCGTCGCAAAAATGACACTTCCTCCCTGAACATTTGTCATGCCATAGGATAAACTTCCTGTTAGCGTAAGTGCACCAGTTGTAGCGGAGTTTTTATTGACTATAAGAGAACCAGGCCCTGAAATGGTGTTAGAAACACTTTTTGATCCATTAAAATCAATCTCTAAAACGGAGGATCCGCTAACAAAGGCGATATTAGAAGGGAGAATTGCTGGATTAGTCACAACGATTGTCGCATCAGAAATCTTGAATTGACTTAGGGAACTGCTGTAAGGGTTATAATGGAAGATCCCTAATCCGCTGGTCGATCCAATACTTAAAGATCCTGCTCCAGAAACAGAAGAAGTAGATTGCAAACCCCAACCCGTCGTCCCGTTCAGATCAATTGTTCCTGAACTTGGAACACTAATATTTTGTGTCAAATTGCTGGCGGAACTACTTGCCAATTGAAGAGTTCCTCCTTGGAAAGTGACGGCACCCGTCCCTAAACAACTCCCATTAGCAATATTTAAAATCCCTTGCGTAAGGGTTGTTCCACCAGCATAGCTATTGGTGTTATTTGTTAAAGCTATTCCATTAACCGGGAAAAAGTCTGGGTTTAAATTAACGGCTATAGAGCCTGGGCCGAAAATCTGTCCTTGGATCAGGGATGTTCCAGGACTACAGACATCCGATCCACCAAAAATAAGACCACCTGAGGTTAGTTGAATCTTCGAATTTTCATCCAAGGTTTCGACCATCCCCATATGGATCGGAGAGGGTGTATTGATCTGTAGTGTAGAACCGCTATTTAATTGAGTAAAAGCTGCTCCTCCATCTGAATAGGACTGAAAGACCATAGCGCCATTAGTCAGTTTATAAGCGACTAATCCTGATCTTTCTGAGTCTGCAGAACCACCAGAAAACACAATTCTTGAGGAGGGAGTTAAAGACTGAAAAACGGGCGCTGCTACGGTATTCCTGACACCCACTCCACCGTTATTACCTGTAATCGTCAGGTCAGCGTTACTATTATTGTAAATTGTATAGAGGGCTGAAGTAGTAAAATCGATTTCTGCAATCGAAAACGGACCACTCTGAGAAATAATGTTGGGAAGATTTCCCGTGAATTGTCCTATATCATTCGGTCCAGGAATTTTGCCGCCCCAAATGGCCGCCGTATTGAGATCGCTTCCTGGCCCTAGCCAAGTGTAGGTCATCCCCAAAATAAATGAGGGTGCAAAAAATAAGCTAAAAAGAAGACTGAATGGGAGTTTGAGATTTTTCATAAGCAAGCGATGATCACTAACTTTTTCTGTTTTGTCAATATTCCATTGACCCCCCCTATATTTCTTGTGAAAAGACCTCATTGGAAAAGCAAAAGGAAGGTATAATTGATCTACCAGAAAAAACGTTAACCAACTGAGGAGCTCATCTTCTTTAGAAACTGGAAAAACACACATTTATTTTTAGCTTCTATCGGTTTTGTGGGGGCTCTCCCTTTGCCATTGATAGGATCGGTCTTAACCGTGAGGTTAAAGGAGTCAGGGTTTGACCTTGTCACCATTGGACTCCTCTCGTTATTTCATTTACCTTTTGCCTTAAAACCTTTTTTGGCTCCTTTAATTGATAGGTTGGACCCCCCATTTTGGCGAGGTGAGCGAAGAGAGGGGTGGTTATTTACTTCTCTTTTAGCAACTTTTATAGCGCTCTTAGGTGTAGGTTTTTTCCCTTCGAATGGCGCTTGGATCGCCCTTTTAAGTTTTGCAACGGGGCTGCTTTTCCTTGCTGGAGTACAAGTCGAGGTGGTCCTGGCACGAGCGACCGGACAGTTGGCTGCGTCTGCAAGTGTCGTCTCGGGTTACAGGATGGGTCTTCTGCTAGCTGGCGGCGGTACACTTATCCTTGCAGAAGGATTAGGTTGGGAACTGGCCTATGTTGCTATTGCCGCCCTCCTTTTTCTTCCCCTCCTCTGGAGAGAGCGATTACCTATTCTTCCGCTGCCCCCAGAACCCCTTTCTTTTATCAACCCATTGAAAAATCTTTTAGTTAAAGGATGGCCCCTTTTTCTATTTCTCTTCTTTTATCGCCTAGGGGATGACTTGGCCGATCCGATGCTCCGTCCCTATTTTTTAGAAGTTGGGTTTTCTAAAGTTGAAATCGCTGAGTTGTCTAAAGGACTGGGGATGGCAGCTACTCTTTTGGGTGTTGCCGTAGCTGGTTGGGTTAAAAAAATTCCTTCTCCACTTATTTTATTTGGGATTTTGCATGCCCTCTCATTTTTTTTATTTTCATTTTTAGAAAATTCCCCTCTTTCTTTGGCTTCTTGCATTTGTGTCGAACATTTTTCCGGAGGCCTTGTCATCACCGCCTTCATCGCCTCTCTTTGGAGGGAGGTGACCCCTGTCTATGCAACAACCCAATATGCCCTCCTTTGGTCCCTCCTTTCCTTGAAAAGAAACCTTGTCGGCAGTCTTAGCGGCTTTTTAGCAACCGCTTTAGGCTGGCCCCTCTTTTTCTCTGTTATAGGGTGTCTGGCCCTTTGCGGCGTATTTTTCGCTATCCCCATGCAGTTGTTGACATCACATCGCCCTATGCCTAAGATCTAGGCTCATTTTATAAACAAATAGGGAAAATTCCATGCTTATCACTCTACTCATGAGCCTTGCTCTACCAATTAGCCCCGTATTCCACGAAACTGAAAATTATCTTCCATACTTCCGGGTAGAGATCTCTAGTGACGAAAAAGTTTGGCTTCTCACCGATGAAATTGAAGGAACAGGCATTTACACAGAAGCCTCATGCAACTGCGGCTGTGCCAAATGCAAAGATGGTGACTCAGTTCCTGTCATTAAATCTGAAGAATATGAAGAAGTCGTCCTTTATGTTAGAGCTGATTTAGGAGATGTTGTTCTCGCAGCTGACGAAGAAAATGAAGAACATAGTGTTTCTCTCTCTAGCCTTTTCACAAAATTTTGTGTCGAAGTTGTCGGAGAAGATGATGAGGGCCACCTCTTAGTCACATCCTCAGATGGCCATCTCCCAGAGATTATTGTTGAAAACAAATCAGGCTTTTCTGCTGTTGGAAACGAATAATCTCATTTAATTTTCAATGCCCCCTCTGGATTTCTCCTGAGGGGTTTTTATCCCTCTTCTTCAGCAAAAAAATCTATTTCTTCCACTTTTTTAAGCACCTGATAATGTTCATTATTGTCATAGAGAAGGATCGGATCAGCCTCTAAATCCTCTCCAAACTTTACATGAGGAAGAATAGCGTTCGATGCCTCATCCACATCATAGGAGCGAGAATAGCGACTAATAATATGTAGAGGGCGGCCTAAGATTTGACTCAAGGCTTCCATCTCAATAGCTTTTAAGAAAGTCTCTCTTTTTTTGAGTTCTTCTAATCGATTCCAGAGGGCCCGCTCTTTTTCTTCCAGCGAGTCAATCTCTGCCAGTACCCAGGCGTCTTTAAGTATTTTGAGATCTAATAAATTTTCCTTTACTTCAACCAAAGGGATATAATCGGCCCGCCTCTTCCAAATATAATCTGCAATCTGTTGACGGAGAAGATCGACCTCTTCATAGCCATTAGGTTCCTCATAAATATCTCTTGTTTCTTGCAAAACAGCAGCAAGGAGACAACTGCCGCTTAAACTCCAGGAATAGACGACTTCATAAAGTTTGTAGATTTCGCGATGCAAATTTCCTCCTGCAATGCCCGACTCTCTAATAATTTTTTTTCTTTGAACGAGTGGAGGAAAAGCCTCATTTAGACGCATTGGAGGAAGATTTTTTTCTTCTCTGTCGGGAAATAAAAGGGGACCAAGAGGAGCAAAATAATGGGTCAAAAGGAAATAAGCGGTCTCGCCTAGTTCTTTTTGCAGATAAAAATTTGACTTTCTCTTTTTTAGGAGATCCTCTTTTAAGCCGATATACTCATCTTCAGAAAGTGCCTGTAAAGCTTTAGCCAACCGATAGGGCTGACTGATCATCAGGGGCTCATCCTCTTGAGATTGACTTGTGAGGGCATTGACATGGTGTAAAGGAATATGGAGAGATGGAAAAACATTTTGTTCGAAGGCTCGATTTAGAACCAAAGGATCGACAATTTCTCCAAACTTCATCCATGTTCGTCCATCTAGAGAAAGTTCTTTCGAATCATTTAACTTAGCTTCTCTAAATAGCGCTATGGTTACTAGCTGAGAAATTAGAATGCCTGTGACGGGATCGAAAAAATCATCCTCATTAAAATCCCCCTCAACCAATACCTTTTTCAGAGATTTTTCGATGACATCAAATGTTCTATCGCGACGACCTATCTCATACTGATTCTTAAGGGTCTGCCCTAATTTCTCAAGGTCAGCTCTAACCCCTTCCTCATTCAACATCTTTTCTCTAAGAAGTAGAGGAGAACAATTCAGGGGATCTGGAGTAGATAGTTTAACTCCTTCAAATTCCCACTCAAGCCTGTTAAATACTCGGACATCACTACCAGGCCAGATCATGGACGCACGGCAGCTCTGCTGAACAATTCCCGCCTTCATCATCTTCTCTGCAGCAGAGGTCCAGAGATCGAGGGCTTTTTCCGCTTTAGCCTCATCTAAAAATCTTTCGATGAGACCGGCCATCTGTCGTCGATAGAGCTCTCCATGCTCAATTTTCTCTTTTCTCAGCAACTGACCAACGCCATGCAATAAAAGCGCTGGCAAATAGAATAATAGACTTAAAACAAAAGCAGCCACTTTTTGAACTGTGGGCCCCTCAACCTCTCTCTTAATTATTCTTCCTAAATAGTGATGACATTTTTGTAAAGGAACAGAAAGTAATTCTTTATCAAATCGATCGAAGTAGTTGTGGACAAAAGTAACCATAAACCAATTATTTTAACAAAAAATTGCTCAAAATGAAACTTCTTTCTGGGTTGATTTAGATTAAACTACAGAGAGACTCCGTCTCGTAAAAATTAGTTCTATTAGGCGAAGTCTCTCTGTGTTCTCTAGTTCTCTGTGGTTTATTTTTAGCCGAAGGCGGCTTGGATGATGTAGAAAAAAAAGCCGGAGAGAATGGCTGAAACGGGAAGAGTGATCACCCAAGAAGCCAGAATATCACGGGTGACTGTGAGGTTGATCGCTTCGAGACCTCGTGCAAGTCCCACCCCTAAGACGGCTCCCACGAGGGTGTGGGTGGCGCTAATCGGGAGTCCAATACGGGAGGCAAGCAGAACTGTAAGGGCTGCGGCAAATTCAGCCGAAAAGCCCCGAGTTGGTGTTAATTCGGTAATTTTCTTACCAATGGTCAAAATGACACGCCATCCCCATGTCGCCAAACCAATCACTATCCCTACGCCTCCTAATAAAAGGGCCCAAGCAGGTATCTCTGTTGAGAGAGAGAGGCTCCCTTCGAGCAGGATATTAACCGAACCCACAAGAGGGCCAATGGCATTAGCGACATCATTGGAGCCGTGTGAAAAAGCCATGAGGCAAGCTGTCAGAATCTGCAATTTTAAAAAGATCCTTTCGACATGCTGAAATTGGGAGTGGATCACATCGGCGACGGGAACTTTTCGGATCCCTGCAGCTAATTCTTGCACCTCTCCCAGCAGGTTAAAAACCTTATCTTGGAGATCGCCTGTCGCTTGTCCCGAAATCCTAAGGAGATGCTTTTCGACCTTCCCTAAACCAATTAAAGCCTCGGGCTGGTACTCAGGAGGGGGTTTAGGAAGCTCTTCTTCTTTACCTATGTTTTTGACCCAACGGGCCGAAATCCCTGCACCTAAAACACTGATTAAAAAGCAGATAAGAAGAATTTGAGGCAAAGAAAGGTCATATAAAAATTCGTCGTGAGAACTGAGTAATAGACTCAAAGAAAGGACAAGCAGGACCCCTCCGTAAAAAAACGGAGCCCATTTTTTGGCCTGTTCTAAGGGGGCGGCAGAAAGGAAAATCTTCTCTTTGACAAGAGTAAAAAGGTAGTAAGAAGCGAGCCCTCCCAAAAGAGGGGAGACGATCCAACTTGAAACAATCAGAACAACAGAAGACCAATCAACCGCTTCAATCCCTCCCAATATCGTCCCAAATCCGATGATCGATCCGATGATGGCGTGGGTTGTTGAGACAGGCCAGCCAAAATAGGAGGCCAATTGAAGCCAGGCCCCTGCAGAAAGAAGAGACGCAAGCATCCCATAGACATAGAGATGGGGATTTAAATTAAAAAGGGTGGGGACAAGAATGCCGCTTTGAATCGTCTCAGTCACTCGAGATCCAAAGAAAAATGCCCCCGTGAATTCAAAAATGGCAGCCAGAACTAAGGCAGAACGGAGGGTCAAAGCCCCCGATCCAACGCTAGTCCCCATCGCATTGGCCACATCGTTTGCCCCAATGCTCCAGGCCATGTAAAAGCCAGCAATGAGGAGAAAGACAAGAAGTAAGTTGTCTGGTGTCAGCATCCGTCTATTTCAAATCAAGGGTCATTCTCACCCGGTTAGCCAATTTCTCAGAGAGATTGGAAAGGCTTGCCACCAAGGTGCAAATTTTTTGCCATAGATCAAATTCGGAATAGGAAAGTTCCTTATCCATGCGGAAAAGGGCTTTTAAAAAATCATGCTGCAAAACATCTGCTTCATG